>JAEWHQ010000059.1 GCA_023387715.1 Pseudomonadota bacterium
TGGAAGTGCGCAGCCATGAAGTGCCGTTTATTTTGGAACATGGCCAGATCATCGGCCGTTTGATTTATGAAAAAATGTTGCATCGCCCAAGCGCTCTTTATGGCTCGGAACGCGGCTCGCATTATCAGGCGCAGCGTTTGAAACTGTCGAAACATTTCCGTTAAACGGACGCAAAAATAAAGCCGGAGCGGTGTGAAGCGCTTCGGCTTTATTGTTTTTGAATATCAGCGGCGTTTCATATTGAGCGGGTCATTGGATTTGGCCGCGCTATAGTTCATCACCACACGCACTGTTCGGGAGCGCACACGCGTTTCATTGGCGCATTCCTGAATGGCTTCCATGGCGCTGATGGCAAAAAGCTGGCCTGCCTTGCGCACAGGGCGATATTCCACTGTAGCAATATCGGTGAGCTTGCCGTCACGGTCATATTTGACCTCAAAAACGGCCACAGCTGTCTGATAATCAATCCCTTCAGGCAGTTTCCAGCATTGGCTGGCCATTTCGGCCACAACTTCGCTGTCGGTTGCGGCATAGGCCGCAGAACCGGAGATGCCCATTAAAAAGATCAGAGGTAAGCCGATTTTTCTCATAAATCTGGTATAGGTGCTATCAGATTTTTTTCAACCTTTAAGGCTGTAAATTATGCTTGAAGCCCTGATTGCTCATAGTCTTGGCGGACTTTACAGGAAGAAATGACGGCAGGTGAGATAAACCACACAAAGGCAGATGGTGATGATCACCAATATATCTGTGGTCAGCAGAATATCGCTCGGCATGGCTATCCCCTTTATCATTGCTGGCTGATCTCAGATGATAGAGAGCGGATAAAAAACGGACAGGCATGGGTTTTGTAAATTTCAGCGCTTTGCGGCAGAGATTTTCTATAAATCTGCCGGTGGCGGCAAAATGATTTAAATCACGCTGATAACAGCTTGTGCGGGGCGGATAACTTGCAACTCGCACGAAGAGCGTTTACTTGAGAACCAAGAACGCAGCCGCAGGAGCATCAAACCATGTCCGATAAAGTTAATCGTTTTCTCGGTGATACCCCCGCCCGTGTGCTGGTGAAACTGGTGATCGTGTCACTTGTTGTCGGCTTTGTGATGAACGCATTCCATTGGTCGCCCTATGATCTTTTATGGGCGGTGCGTGATTTCTTCGTGCGTTTGTGGAATATGGGCTTTGCCGCTTTGGGCAATTTTGCCGATTATTTCCTGCTCGGCGCTGCCGTGGTTATTCCGGTCTTTATCATTTTGCGTTTGCTCAATTATCGTCGCTGAAGCCGCAATCTGCCACAATAAGTGCAGATTGTTTGCATAGAAGACAGCAGATTTGAAAATTTGACGACAGAGTGATTGCTATGAAAACTGGGCTTGTGACGCGCCGTGCTGCTTTACAGATTTTAGCCGGAGGCGCGGTGATTTTATCTGCGCCTGACGTGTTTAAGATCGCATCCGCGCAGGCAGCCAGTGACCCGACCGAGCTTTTCAATGCGATCCGCCGTCAAAATGGTTTGTCGATGATGGCAACCGATCCAAAGCTGGAGCAAGCGGCTCTTTATCAGGCTAAGAGAATGGCAAGCCACGGGAAAATCGGCCACAGTATCGGCTGGGGCAATGGTTTTGTCGCGCGGTTGCAACAAGCGGGCATTCGCGGGCCTGCGGCGGAAAATGTTGCCTCCGGCCAATCGGATACGGATGCTGTTTTTAAAGCATGGATGAATTCTGCCGGACACCGCAAAAACATGCTTGATCCGGTGTTTGACCGCTATGGTCTGGCATGGGCAACGCCGGTAAATAAGCCCCATTATGTTTATTGGGCGATGATGTTGGGTGTTGCGCAGCAGGCGTGACGTTCAGGGCAATTGCACACGGTTAAAAATCACGATAGGAGCGGATTGTTGCGCAAGTCACAAGAGAGGGGTGGCTGGCCAACGGGGAGCTTTATTGTTGATGAACCAGCCACTTAAGGCGGGCATGCCCGCTATTCGTCCGTTTCAGGTCACCCATCGTATGATTGTGATGATTGCCGTGCCAATGACTTTGGCGGCAATCACAACGCCTTTGCTTGGCCTTGTCGATATGGGCGTTGTCGGCCAATTCGGCGATGCGGAGCTGATTGGCGGCTTGGCGATCGGTGCACTGGTTTTTGACTTTCTGCTGACGATTTTTAGTTTTTTGCGCACTGGCACGACAGGGCTGGTGGCGCAGGCGATGGGGCGTGAAGATCCGCTGGAAGAGCAGGCAATTTTCTGGCGTGCGGTGCTGATTGCTATTGTGGCAGGCTCACTGATGATCTTATGCCTGCCGCTTATTTTAACGATAACCACTGATTTTATGCAGGCCAGCCCCGCAACCATCGCAGCAATGACAACCTATGTGTCGATCCGGATGTTTTCGGCACCCTTTGCCCTGTTGAATTATTCAGTTTTAGGTTTGCTGCTTGGACGCGGCGAGGGGATGCTGGGGCTCGGCTTACAAATCCTACTCAACGGCATTAATATCAGCCTGTCATTTTATTTCGGGCTGGTGCTGGATTGGGGCATTGCCGGTGTCGCATGGGGCACATTTATTGGCGAAATGGTAACGGCACTTGTGGGTGTCACTTTTATCTATGTGCGCTCCCGACGCGTAGCGCAGCCTGATTTCAAACGCATATTCGACAGTCAGGCTTTGTTGCATATGGTGTCGGTTAATCGCGACATTCTTTTGCGCTCTTTTTTATTGCTCACTGCTTTTGCCTTTTTCACCCGTGCCAGCACAGAAATGGGCTCGGTGACGCTGGCCGCCAATTCGGTTTTGCTGAATTTCTTTCTGGTCATCGGCTTCTTTTTGGATGGTATGGCAATGGCCGCCGAACAAATTACAGGGCGTGCCGTGGGGGCGCATTATTCGCCTGCCTTCAAGCGTGGTGCCAAGCTGACATTTCTCTGGGGCATGGTAATGACAGCAATTGTCTCGTCACTTTTATTGCTTTTCGGCGACAAGATTATTCACCTGTTGTCGAAGTCCGAAGATGTCTATCTGATGGCTGTGCAATATTTGCCATGGGCGGTGTTAACCGGCCTGACAGGGGTGCTGGCCTTCCATATGGACGGGGTTTATATCGGCGCGACATGGTCGCGTGATATGCGTAATATGATGTTTTTCTCGCTGATTTTCTTTTTTGCGGTGCTTTATGTAGCAAAGCCCGCGATGGGAAATCACGGGCTTTGGCTGTCATTGAATTTGTTTTTATCAATCAGAGG
>JAEWHQ010000094.1 GCA_023387715.1 Pseudomonadota bacterium
TGGTAGTGCCGTTATGGGCAATATGGGGCATATGATGGGCATGAATATGGAGATGGATCTCAATGATTATAATTGGGATGCCTATCTGGCCAATGATCGTACATTGCATGACCCTGAAATTGTACAGGTTGAAAAAGGCGGGCGCGTGCGTCTGCGTATTATCAATGCGTCTTCAGCCACGACATTTTGGATTGATACCGGTTTGGTAACGGCGCGCCTTGTCGCCACTGACGGGCATGACATTCAGCCTGTTAGCGGTAAACGCTTTGGCCTTTCCATGGGGCAACGTCTTGATATTGAACTGGATTTTCCTGCTGGAACCGGTGCGTGGCCGATCTTGGCACTGCGTGAAGGCGCGCGTGAGCAAACCGGTATTATTCTGGCCAGTGCCGGAGCAGAGATTGCAAAAATTGCACCGGATGCTTCTGAGGATGCACCTGCTTTTGATATTGATCTTTCACAGGAGATGCAATTATCAGCCATCAATGGTGTCGGGCAAAGACAAGCGCAGACAACGCATATGGTTATGCTCGGCGGCTCGATGGATCCTTATGTTTGGACAATCGATAATGCTGTTTGGGGCAAGCATAAGCCGCTTCATGCAAAACATGGCGAACGGGTTGAGTTGATGTTCCACAATATGTCGATGATGGGGCATCCGATGCATCTGCATGGACATACATTCCAAGTGGTTGGCATCAATGCGCGTCGTCTTAATGGGGCCAGACGCGATACGGTTTATGTTCCGCCAATGTCGATGGTTACAGTTGCGCTGGATGGAGGAGAGGCAGCTAGCTGGATGCTGCACTGCCATCACATGCCACATCTGGAAACCGGCATGATGACCGAGTTTATTGTTGATGCTTAAGGTGTGATTATTTCAAGGCCGGAAATCTCTCCGGCCTTGAAGCTTTTGTTTTAAACCTGCTCGAATTGCCAGCCTTGATTGGTTGCAATTAATCGGTCTGTCAGGCCGATATTATCCATGAACCTGTCATCATGAGACACGACAACAAGAGCGCCTTGATAGCTTCTCAGCATCGCTTCCAAGGCATTGAGTGATGGTAAATCCAGATGGTTGCTTGGCTCATCCAGCATTAAAAACTGTGCCGGAGGATCAGCATAAAGCACGCAAGCGAGCGCGGCCTTCAAGCGTTCTCCACCACTGAGCGTTCCGCTGGCAACGGTGATTTTCGTTTCATCTAACCCTAGTTGCGCCAAACGCATACGCAGATCACTTTCCGGCATGACAGGGTTTGCCAAACATATCTGCTCAAGCACTGTTTGCCCCGGATCGAGATTGGATAATTGCTGATCGAGATAAACACCTTCAGTCAATATTTTGCATGTTCCGCTTAAAGGCTGTAGCTGGCCGCTTAATATTTTAAGCAAAGTGGATTTACCGCAGCCATTTGGCCCTATCAGACCTAAACGTTGCTGGCCGTTTAAGATCATACTGACAAAACGTGTTGCACCACTGACAAACGGAAGTTCGACATTGTCCAACTCGGCAATACGCTTGTGCGAAATATTGCTGACAGGCAATTGATGCAAAGCAATTTCGGTATTTTCTTCCAATTGTTGCTCTGCTTCAAAGACGCGTTGTGACAGCAATTCACGTGCTGCACTTTGTTGCTGTTGGAGTTTTCCTGCTGATCCCTCACTGCGATTTTTTTGACGGCCAAGCAAAATCTTTGCCTGATTGGCTTGTTTGGCTGTGCGGTTGCCGCTCGCTTGTCGTTTTTCAAGCTTTTCACGTTGGTCACGTAAATTCTGTTCTTCACGACGACGTTCGGCTTTTAAATGATCCAGTTGTTTGAGTGCGCCTTCGCGTTCCTGTTGTTTGCTTTCTTCATAGAAAGAATAATTGCCGCCATAGCTGCGCAAGCCCAGCGATGAAAGTTCAACTATGCGTTTCATCGCATCCAGCAATTGCCGGTCGTGACTGATAACCAGAAGTCCGCGTGGCCAGCGTTTTAACTGCTCAATCAATGCGAAGCGATTTGGCCGGTCAAGGTGGTTGGTGGGTTCATCAAGGATGAGAAAATCAGTGTTCGACAATAAAGCACCGATCAATGTCACACGCATGGCTTCGCCCCCACTTAAACGGTTGGCTGGCGTCATTGTATCAAGGTGGCCAAGGCCGTTGCGCTCCAGTTCGGTTTGCAATTGCTGCTCAATGTCCCAGCGATCACCCACGGCATCAAAATCAGCAATTTCTGTGCTGCCAGCTTCGATATGTTTAAGCGCATCCAGAGTGGATTGCATGCCCGCCAATCCGGCAAGTGTTGCATTATCTGGCTGTGCGATTTGCTGCGCCAGATAATGTACCGTACCAGATCGCTGACAATGGCCGGTAGTTGGCTGTAATGCGCCGCTTAAAATTCGGGCGAGCACAGTTTTTCCGGCACCATTGCGCCCGACCAGACCTGTCGGCTGGTTGTCAAACTGCTCGTTGAGATCATGAAAAAGTGCTGTGCCATCAGGCAACACATAAGAAACGCCTTCAAGCGTCAGATAATGATGCGTCATCTGGTATCCTAAGAGATAATTTGAAAATGAAATCAGCCCAAGCAAAAGCCTTCCGCATGGCAGAAAGAGTGCAACTGGTGCTGAATTTTGTGATGTTTCAGGAGAGCTCCCTGAAAGAAACACGTCTAGTGTTCAATAATTTCCATTTTTCAAAATCCTCATACCGCAATCATGACGAGGGTCTGACGGTTTGGGCACGGATTATACGCTTTAGGTGAAAGCAGATGATGGAGAAAGCGTGAAATCAGAGAATTAAACCGCAGATATGAAGAAAATCACGAATTAATAAGCCGCATAGGCGTTTGATTTTAACTCATGATATCTACGGTTTTTACAGCATTAATCTATCCGATTTTGTTTCGCTTGAACGCATCTGTTAACGATGCTGTATTTAATATAGGTGATCTTGTTAAGAAAATACAGAGGTAAAATATACGGCTCAAGCTGAGCCATATATTTTACGATGTGTAAATAAGCTAATCAGCGCGCATTGAAGAAACTCGTCAGGCGATCCATCGCTTCGTCAAGGCGTTCGATGCTTTCAGAGCCAAAGCAGATGCGTAAGTGGTTTTCACCTTGTGGCCCATAGAAACTGCCGGCCTCAACCACCACTTTGGTTTCTTCCAGAATTTTATCGGCGGCTTCTTGCGCTGACATGCCTGTCGCAGAAATATCCGGAAAAGCATAGATGGTGCCTTCCGGCAATTCGCAGGTAACACCCGGCATCTGGTTCAGACGGCGTACCACAAGGTTGCGCTTTTCTTTGTCGTCATTAACCATGTCTTGCAAAATATTGGCAGGGCCAGTGATGGCGGCGAGTGCGCCATGTTGAATAAATGTATTGACGTGCGTGACTTCGGAAGCGGTGACTTTTACCAATGCCGAAATGAGTGATTTGTCAGCAAAGAGATAGCCTAAACGCCAGCCATCCATTGCATAAGCCTTCGTGAAAGCAAAAAGTGAAATTGTGCGTTCACGCATACCGGGCAAGGCCGCAATGCTGATATGTTCAGCACCATCAAAGACGATTTCTTCGTAAACCTCATCAGATACAACGGTTAAATCATATTGAATGGCAAGATCGGCAATGATCTGCAACTCTTCGCGTGAGTAAACGCGTCCTGTCGGGTTGACCGGATTGACGATGACGATCATCCGGGTTGCTTTGGTGATTTTCGCTTCAATCGGCGCACGTTCGATGCGAAAGCCTTGTTCTTTATTCAATTCAGCAAAGACGGGTTTCGCACCGGCCATTTCAATTTTACCGAGATGTTGCGGATAAAAAGGTTCCAGCAAAATGGCTTCGTCACCTTCATCAAGCAATGTCATAAAGGAAGAAAAGGAAGCCTGTGTCAAACCATTGGTGACAATGATTTCTGACGGATCGGCATCTATCTTGTTATAATGACGTAGTTTTTCTGCAAGAGCTTGGCGCAGCTCAGGAATACCTTGCAGGTCGCTATAATGGACATGTCCGTCACGCAAAGCCTGAATTG
>JAEWHQ010000149.1 GCA_023387715.1 Pseudomonadota bacterium
CCTAGCCCCCACATTGCAGAAACAACTCCTGTCGCCCTTGCCCAGTGACGTTCAGGCAAGGCAGCGCGGATGACCGCATAACCAAGTCCTGCCAGTAAACCGCCGCCAACACCTTGCACGACACGGCCAACAAGCAAAAGCTCCATTGACGGGCTAAGGGCATTAACGCCTGCACCAATCGCAAAAATAATGAAAGCGATCACATAGGCAAAGGCAGGCCCTTTCCATTGCAAAGTACGGCTGACAAAAAGCGAAGCAACAATAGCAGCAATGACAAAGGCCGTTGTGACCCAAGCATAATATTGCTGACCGCCAATGTCGGCGACAATAGAAGGCAGCAAGGCAGCGGTGAAATAAAGGTTCATGGCATAGAGCAACACACCGCTTGCCATCACTAAAACAATTGCCAAATGACGGCCGGATAATAAGTCAGACCAGTTATCTGCTCTTGTCTCACTGTGATCCGGCATAGTCGAATCATGCATTGGAAATCTCCGATAAGATTGTTTTGGGGGAGGAAGTTAGTCGGCCTTCTTTGCGACATACAAAGACAGGCCAAGCGATATAAGAGAGATCATCAGTACAATTGCCGGTGCTATAGCGTGATCGTAATCAGCATGGATAAGCGTTGTCAGCAAAGCCGCAGTCATGACCAGTGAACCAAGCAAAGCACCAAAAGCCCGGCTTGGGCGATTTAAAAGCAGCATGAAAACGGTAAACTCTAATAAAGCGGTTATGTAGTGAAACCACTGCGGATAACCCCATGCAGCATAGTTTTTTGCATTTTCTTCACTGAGAAAGAAATTGCCATAAGCGCCGAACAAAAAGAAAAGTGCCAATAACAAGGCTATGGCCACAGATAAGATTGGGAGGATTTTGCGCATATATATCTCACTCAAAAATCATATGATTTCACGTTTTAAGCACTGGACTACTGCGTGAAAGATTCGTAGTTTGAGTGATCACTCTATTTATTTTTAACGCAATATCAAGATAGTTAGAGTGATCACTCTACAATTTGGAGAATGATATGGCGCGCAAGCTGGACCCCGAGCAGCACGAAGCAAAAAAACAGGAAATTTTGGCAGCTGCCCATAATTGCTTTCTGGAGCATGGTTTGCAGGGTGCATCTATTTCCATGATATGCAAAGAGGCCAGAATGAGCCCCGGCCACCTCTACCACTACTTTGCAAGCAAAGATGCCATCATCGAAGCCATGACCGATGAATATCTGACAAGCCTGCACGCCTATTTTAACGCGCATTCAGAAAACGATGACACGGCCACCGTTCTTGTCTCGGAGCTATGGAGCATGAAAAGCTGGACCGAGGTTGAGCACTGCCGCATAACCTTTGAATTATTCGCGGAAGCCGCAAGAAATGAAAACGTCCGCCAAATCATGATTACAAATACCGATAAGGTCAGACAGCTGCTGATCGCAACCCTGCGCGCCGGACAAGCACGCGGCGATGTCGATGCAAGCTTTGATCCGGAGCATACCAGCACAGTGCTGATCTCGCTTATTTATGCAACTCCGATGATCCCGCTGATTGCGCCGCAAAGTAATTTTGAAACAAGCCGCGGCCTTATCACCATGATGATCCGCAAGTTTTTAAAACCGGCAGCATAGATGCATAAGATAAAGCATGACCCTACCCGCTTATTTTAATACCTCGTATTCCGACACCGCACAAACCTCAGCCCTGAACGCCACCCCGATAGATGTGAGCCCCATGCCCGTTTTCAATGCACTTTCGCTTTACATACTGGCCGCCCTTGCTGAGATTGCCGGCTGCTACGCATTTTGGGTGTGGCTGCGCCTTCATAAAAGCCCGTTATGGCTCATTCCCGGTATTGTTTCGCTGGTATTTTTTGCCTGGATTTTAACCCGGATTGAGCTGGATTTTGCAGGTCGCGCTTATGCTGCCTATGGCGGCATTTATATTATCGCCTCTATTTTTTGGCTTTGGGTGGTCGAACAGCAAATGCCGAGCCGCTGGGATATTATCGGTGGCCTGCTCTGCGTTGGTGGCATGATGACCATTCTACTCGGGCAATTATCGAAAATTTAAGCACAAAAAAGCCGCCTGAAATTCAGGCGGCTTTCTTATTGCTTGATTTATAAAAATCAGAACTTGTAAGCTACACCAAGGCGTACTTCATTGACCTTGAATTTGTTACGGGTATTAAAGCTCTCACCATCAATAGTTCCGGCAAAGTCTTTACGACCATAGTCTGTGTAGCGATATTCAAGACGCATAATGACATTGTCAGTTGCTGAGTAATCAAAACCACCACCAACGGTCCAACCTGTACGCGTCTTGCTGTGGGAATATGTATCGCCATTCACAGTCAGGCTATTCTTCACATCACCAAATGCAACACCACCGGCCAGATATGGCATGAAGCGGTCATAGGCAACACCTACTCGCGCACGCACCGCACCGGACCAACGCAACTTACTTTCGAACTCAGCATAATCGGTATCAGCAACAATACGCTTGTCGTCTTTCAGGCCATTATAGGTTACGTCGCCATCAATACCGAAAATAAAGTTGCTGCCGGTATCAAAGTTGTAGCCTGCATAAAGCCCACCAAGGAAACCGTCAGGCTTAACTTTTAGGCTTTCACCTTCAGCGTGGAACTTTGATGAGCTCCAGCCGTAACCGACCTGACCACCAATATAACCGCCAGCCCAGCTAAATACGGGCGCCAGAGCTACAGGAGCTGGTTCCTGATATACAATCGCGTCAGCTGCATTTGCACTGTGCGCCGCGAAAACTACAACTGTCGATGCAAGTAAAATTGACTTGATATTCATATCGATCCCCGATCTCTGCCCGATCTTTTCAGCGCAGATCTATCCGTTCGTTTCTGATATAAATATAAGCCGTTTCAAAAATATGTCTGTAGCAAAATAGACACAGAGACCATCAACTTGATTCCAAAATAACTCACAGTTTATTAACCATGTCAATTTCAAATTCAAGTAATTGTAATTTCATCACTTTTATTTTTTAAGCCCAAATAAAAAAGCCCGCTACACATAAATGTGAGCGGGCTTTTTTTATGAAATAAGCTATTTTTATTTAACCAGAATGCTTAATCCGACATAAAGCAGTGCCGAAACAATACCAGTTGCCGGCAGTGTAATCACCCATGCAGCGCCGATTGTCAGCACATGCGAACGACGTACCAGTTTACGGCGGCGACGCTCTTCCGGTGCAATTCTGTCTTCATCAGGGATATCCAGATGGGCTTTGCGTAAACGACGCTCCGCATCCCACTCACGAAAGAAGCCAACACCAAAAATGGCACCAACAGCAATATGAGTGGAGCTCACAGGGAGCCCAAGCCAACTGGCAACAATCACGGTAACGGCTGCGGACAAAGCAACGCAATAAGCCCGCATCGGGTTAAGCTTAGTAATCTGGCTGCCAACCATGCGGATAAGCTTTGGCCCAAACAGGAAAAGACCAACCGAAATACCAAGCGCACCAATGAGCATAACCCAGAAAGGAATGGTCACTTCATTAGCAAACATGCCCGTATGCGAAACCTGCACGATAGCTGCCAATGGACCAACAGCATTAGCCACGTCATTGGCACCATGTGCAAAGCTCAAAAGTGCTGCAGAAACCACAAGCGGAATACCAAACAAAACCTTGATGGATTTATTACGGTTTTCAAGACCTTCAGACTGCCGACGAATGATCGGTACCATGATAAAGCCGATTACAACACCGATGCCAAAACCTGCCGCCAAAGCCGATTGAATTGATAATGGATAAATATTTTTCATGCCTTTCAGCACGAGATAGGTGGCAAATGTACCGGCCATAAAGCCAACAAGCACCGGCACCCATCTGCGCGCTGCTGCAATTTTATCCGGTTGATAAACGATGCGCGCCTTAATGAACCACAAGAAACCGGCTGCGATAATACCACCAAGCACAGGTGAAATCACCCAGCTTGCAGCAATCGCACCAATGGTGCTCCAGCTGATCGCGCTCATACCCGCGGCTGCAATACCTGCACCCATGACACCACCAACAACAGAGTGGGTGGTGGAAACAGGCGCACCGATCCAAGTGGCTAAATTAACCCAGATGGCAGAGGATAAAAGTGCGGCAACCATAGCCCAGACAAAGGATTCCGGTGTCCCCATAGATTCCGGCGCAATAATACCGGTTGCAATGGTCGAGACAACATCCGCTCCGCCAATAAATGCACCAGCACTTTCAAACACGGCTGCAATCGCAATAGCGCCGCCCATTGTCAGTGCATTAGCACCAACAGCCGGCCCCATATTATTTGCCACATCATTGGCACCGATATTCAGCGCCATATAAGCACCAAAAATCGCCACAACGACGATAAACAGACTATTGCTGGTTTGGCCTAAAGAAACCAGAGCGATCAAACCGGCCAGAACGATAAAGATAAAGCCTAAACCCGGCGCAACCATAGGGCGCGCAGTGTAGCTGGCGGCGCGTTCCAATGTGGAAAAACGTCCGAGGTCGCGATCTAGCGTATCAAGATGATCCGCTTCGAAGTCATTGCCAGACATAGTGTCTCCGCAGTTTCGAAAGTTGTGATGCGCATTTAAAAACAATTTTGCTGCAAACAACAATCAATTGATGGGGGATGAGAATGAACATAGTGACTGATTTATCCGATCCAATCCGGCTTGCTTCATTGAGGCACATGATTTGGAAAAAACACCACAGAATTACGATGAGTGACGAAACGAGAGACCAGATTAAAAACGATATGAAATGTGTTTTTAACCGCCTTACTTCGTCACCGACAAAACAGATATATCCGGTTCATCATCTTAATGTTTACCGCCTCACCTTCAGCCAGCAGACAACCAGGAACTTGAGTTGCCAACCTTGCATGAAGCGATTCTCAGTCGGCGTTATAGCAGGTCACACAAAAAATACGCATTATTTTCGTAAATCTGACACATGTTTGTCATGTTACGTGAAGTCGAACCTATATTAGCGAGAACAAAGTAACACACCTATTTTTATATAAAAAATACTGAAAACATATGTTTACAATTCTGAATATTGAGACAACATACCTGCAAAATTGAAATACCTGATGAGGGATATTCGTTATGCAATTAAACACAACTTCAGATAAGCAGAAAAATATTATCCAAAATAATATTAAGCTGCTCTCACTCTCATCGATTGTTTTTATTTTAAGTGCGCCTGCTGTTTATGCTCAAACCGTCACCCAACCCGTCAATATCAACGGCGGATCGCAAAGTTATGATGGCGAACATATAAACATTAACGCCATTGGCACACCTGCAATTCAGGTGAAAAACGGCACTCTTTCTATTACCGGATCTGACCTTCTGCTACACAGCGACAAAGAAGCATTAAAAGTCAGCGGTAGTTCCGATGTTACCATTGTCGGCGCGCCCGGTAAAAACGCCACCCTCACCTCTACCTCCACCAATGGTAACACCGTCAACTTACTGAATACAGCAAAGCTGACTTTACATAGCGTCACAATTCATGGGCTTGGCAACAGCACGAGCGGCAAAGGCGCAACTGCATTAGTCGCACACGGCAACTACAATAGTATGAGCG
>JAEWHQ010000159.1 GCA_023387715.1 Pseudomonadota bacterium
CACGTACACCGTCAATATTGACACGGCCCCAGCCGCCTAGTTCCGTGCCGAGAGAAATGATGTTCCGGCGCTCAACACATGAGGTAAAGGTGGCACCTTCATCAACGCCGGCAAAAACCACATTATAGGGGGCGCCAAAGGCTTCAGCGGCGGCCATTGTTTTTGCCCGCATGGCTGGATCGCTTAAGTAGTGCATGTTGGTGGAGGGAAACGAGTCATTTGAATGGCCGGCTGTGTGCATATCAACCGAGACATCAACCATCGGCAGAATGAAACTATCCATAAAATGAGCCAGCATCTGGCTGAATGTGCCGCGGGGATCACCTGGAAAACAGCGGTTGATATCCCAGCCATCAATAGGTGAAAGACGTGTATCGGCAAGGACTGCGGGCATATTGACCGCAGGCATCATAATGACGCGCCCTTGCACCTCTTCAGGCTTCAGACGACGCGCTAAATCAGAGATCGCAATCTGCCCCTCATATTCATCACCATGAACACCGCCTGTCAGCAATACTGTTGGGCCGGTGCCATTTTTGACACAGATGATGGGGATTTCCATCGTTCCCCAGCCTGAGTTGTTTCGCGAGAGCGGTGCGCGCGCATAGCTTGCCTGCCGCCCGTTCTTGTCAAAATCAATATTGCACGTGATGCGACTTTTAATAGCTGTGTTGCCCATGGCTGCCTCTGCAAAATAGTCTTGTTTCGCATGATTGTATACGATATTGATTATGTCAAGGTGACTCATTTCTCAAAATCAAAATTTCCGAAACACTAGGAAACGCATTCATGCTCAAACATCAAAGCAGCTCTCATACGTCTTCATTTGCCCGTATTACTGCGGTGCGCGTTGCCCCTCTATTTGGTGAAAGTCCGCAAGGTGGCTGGAGCCACGAGATTAAACCGAAGGACAGTATTCATGCGCTGATTGCAGTGCATACAGATAATGGTCTGTCAGGTTATGGCAGCGTGTTTACCAATGGTTCGCTGGTGCAGGCTGCTATGGAAGTGCTTGAGCCGCTGTTGCTTGGTGAGAATGCGATGGAGCCGGAACGCGTTGCAGAAAAACTGCATCAAAATACGTTCTGGATGGGGCGGGGTGGTTCGATAACCCATGCGATCAGCGGTATTGATATGGCGCTGTGGGATATTTTAGGCAAGGCGACCGGCCTTTCAGTCGGGCGGTTGCTTGGTGGGCGTTACCGCGATCGGGTACAGCCATATTGCTCTTTATTAATGGACATGCCGGAAAAAATGGAAGCTATTGTTGCGCCGCACCGCGAGCAGGGCTTTAAGGCATTCAAGATAGGTTGGGGGCCTTTTGGCCGTACTGGGGACGCGCGCAATGATCGTGCAATTATTGCTGCTGCACGTAAGGCAGTGGGCGATGATGCACAATTACTGGTCGATGCCGGTGCGAGTGATGCTTATTGGCCAAATGGTTTGAAATGGGCACTCAATACATCCAAAATGCTGGCTGATTATAATGTTGGTTGGTTTGAAGAAGCACTCAAGCCGGATGCTATTGATGATTTTGTTGAGTTGCGTCGTCAAAGTCCGGTGCCGATTTCAGGTGGTGAAGTCTTGACCAGACGTCAGTCTTTCACACCTTGGCTGGTGCGTGGTGCTTTTGACATTATCCAGCCCGATGTTACCAAAGTGGGTGGTATTAGCGAGCAACGTCGTATCGCCTGGATGGCACAGGAATTCGGTATTCGTTATATCGGTCACGGTTGGAATACGGCGTTGGGACTGGCCGCAGATTTGCAGTTGGCCTCAGCAATCCATGACTGTGATTTGGTTGAATATATTGGTGGCAGCGCTTATGTGGATCGGCTGACACAAACTCCTTGGCAGCTTGATAATGAAGGCTTTTTGACTATTCCGGATGTGCCGGGACTGGGCTGTGAGCCGCTGCAGGAGCTTTTGGCACAATATACACCTGACGTTTCATCATTTTTTCAGGCTTAAGCAGAGGTGATTATGATGAATCATATTGATCTTAACGGTCGTTTTGCTGTTGTAACAGGTGGCGCACAAGGTATCGGCAGAGCTGTTGCCGAACGTTTGATCGCATCAGGTGCCAAGGTTGCGCTCTGGGATCAGGATGAAGCCCTTGTGGCGCAAGCAGCCAAAGAGCTTGGTCACGGCACTATTTATTGTGCTGTTGATCAGACAAATTATGCAGCGGTTGAAGCCGCGCGTGCGCAAACTGAAAGTTCTTTCGGGCGTATTGATATTTTGGTGGCCAATGCCGGTATCGCCGGTTGCAATGCGCCGGTTGCTGATTATCCGGTGGATGAGTGGCACAAGATTATCAATATCAATCTCAATGGTGTGTTTCATTGTTGCAAGGCGCTGGTGCCGGGCATGCAAAAGCAAGGCTATGGCCGGATTGTAAATGTTGCTTCTATTGCGGGCAAAGAAGGCAATCCAAATGCTGCTGCATATTCGGCTTCGAAAGCAGGTGTTATTGCATTGACAAAATCACTGGGCAAAGAAACGGCAGGCAGTGATATTGCGGTGAATTGTGTGACACCAGCCGCAGCGCGCACGCGTTTATTTGATCAAATGCAGCAAAGCCATATTGATTATATGTTGTCACGTATTCCGCGCGGACGGTTTTTGGAACTCGAAGAAGTCGCTTCAATGATTGCATGGCTGGTGAGCGCGGAAAATTCATTTACAACAGGTGCAGTTTTCGATCTGTCGGGCGGTCGAGCGACTTATTAAAGGAGGAGTTAAATATGAAACTGGTACGATTTGGAAATATTGGTGCAGAAAAGCCCGGTATTTTGGATGATAATGGCCAATTGCGCGATTTATCATCCGTGGTGGATGATATTGCAGGTGAGGTGATTTCACCGGAGGGGCTTGATCGCTTGCGCGGTCTTGATCTGAAAATATTGCCTTTAGTTGAAGGTTCACCGCGTATTGGTGCTTGCGTTGGGCGTGTTGGCAAATTTATTTGCATTGGTTTGAACTATGCGGATCATGCCGCTGAAGCGGGTATGCCTGCCCCCAAAGAGCCTGTAATTTTTATGAAGGCAACCAGTGCACTTTGCGGCCCTGATGACACAGTTTTAATTCCGCGCAACTCAACGAAAACAGATTGGGAAGTTGAGCTTGGTGTGGTGATTGGCAAAGCCGGTAAATATATTGATCAAGCTAATGCTATGGATCATGTGGCTGGTTATTGTGTGATCAATGATGTTTCCGAGCGTGAATGGCAGCTTGAGCGTGGTGGCACATGGGACAAAGGCAAAGGTTTTGACACTTTTGGCCCAGCTGGCCCTTGGTTGGTGACGAAGGACGAAATTGCTGATCCGCATGATCTGGCGATGTGGCTTGATGTTGATAGCCATCGTTATCAGGATGGATCTACTAAAACGATGGTTTTTGGTGTGCCGGAATTGGTTGCTTATGTCAGCAGCTGTATGAGCCTGCAACCGGGGGATATTATCTCAACCGGTACGCCTCCGGGCGTGGGGATGGGGCAAACGCCGCCACATTATTTGAAAGGAGGCGAAACTATACGCCTTGGTATTCAGGGACTTGGCGAACAGTGCCAAAAAGTAGAGCACGAGCCTGCATAAAAAACAAAAAAAGCCCGGAAGAAATTTCCGGGCTTTTTTTGTTGGCATTATCTTTTGCGCTAGATTGTCCAGCCGCCATCAATGGTGAGAGCCTGACCGGTTGTGTAAGTCGCATGAGCTAAATAAATTGCCAGATCAGCAATTTCTTCCGGCGTACCAAGACGTCCCATCGGTTGACGTGCGATGAACTGATTACGGGCAGCTTCTTCATCGCCGGTTGCAATCAGTCTTTCGCGTAAGGATGGGCTTTCAACGGTTCCTGGACAAATAGCATTGCAGCAAATGCCTTGTGTAACAT
>JAEWHQ010000186.1 GCA_023387715.1 Pseudomonadota bacterium
CCAATCATGATGGTGGTGGCGGGAGAAACGCAACCGGAAGGCAGCAATCTGCCTGACCGGAAAAGCATTTTGGTGCGCTGGGGTTTTATTCCTTCATGGGTCAAAGACCCCAATAACTGGCCTTTGATGATCAATATGCGTTCGGAAACAGCAGTGCAGAAAAATTCATTTCGCATTGCGATGAATCACTTTCGTGCGCTTGTGCCGGCTTCCGGTTTTTATGAATGGCGCAAAGTCGATAAAAATAAGCGCCAAGCCTATTGGATCAGGCCGCGCAAAGGCGGTGTTGTTGCTTTTGGCGCTTTGATGGAAACATGGAGCGGCACGGACGGTTCGCAGGTCGATACGGGCGGACTTCTGACCACTAGAGCTAATGAAAAACTTAAGCCTATTCATGATCGCATGCCGGTGGTGATCAAACCGGAGGATTTCAACCGCTGGCTTGATTGCAAACATTATTTGCCGCATGAAGTAGAAGACCTGATGCAGCCGGTGGAGGATGATTTTTTCGAGGCTATTCCGGTGTCGGATAAGGTCAATCATGTGGCCAATATCACGCCGGATATTCAGGAGAGGGTGGAGGAAGATCTGACGCCGCAAAAATCAGAGCCGAAATGGAAAAAGAAAAACGATAACGGGGATGATTCTGGCGGGCAGTTGTCGATGTTCTGACCGAAAAATATGCTTTTAAAACCGATGGCAGCTTTGTCTCAGGTTCATTTCATCAATCAGGGTGATTATGCTTTTTTCTGCTGCACTTTCGGGCTTTTTGCTCGGCGCTTCATTGATCATTGCTATCGGCGCACAAAATGCCTTTGTGTTAAGGCAAGGGCTGTTGCGCCAGCATGTATTTATCATTTGTCTGATTTGCGCATTATCTGATGCTCTGCTGATTACCGCAGGCGTGGCAGGGCTTGGAACACTCATCAGCCAGTCACCTCAGCTCATTAAAGCTGTCACGATCGGTGGTGCGGCTTTTCTGTTCTGGTATGCTTATGGTGCGTTTAAACGCGCTCTTCATCCTGAAGCCATGCATGCGAATAAGCAAACTGGCGGCAGTCTTAAAACCGCTGTTATGACAGTACTTGCGCTGACATTTCTCAACCCGCATGTGTATCTGGACACGGTAGTGCTGCTTGGTAGCCTGTCTGCACGCTTTGAAGGCGAGAGCCGCATAGCCTATGGCGCTGGTGCGGCGATTGCATCTTTTGTCTGGTTTTTTGCGCTGGGCTATGGCGCCAGATTACTGCAACCAATCTTTGCAAAGCCTGCCGCATGGCGTGTGCTCGATGTGCTCATCGGCGTGATTATGAGCCTGATTGCACTGAGCCTGCTCAGCCGCTTCTTTTCATAAAGTCAGACTGGCTCAACCGTTACGGCTGAGCACAAAGGTCAGAGCCTTCTGGCTATTATGACTATATCCCATATGTGGTGCTTTATTGCGCGCTGACATATGGCGCACGGCTGCCAGAATGGCCGGTGAACCGATTTTGCGGTAATGCGCCAACAGATGATCGGCTTGCTTATTGGTGCGCTGATGTTGGGTGCTGGTCATTTTTGAAATACCTTTGGGAGGAGGTGGTAGCGATGATTTGCTGGCTGCTAATTTCACCAAAGAATTGGTCTGAAAAAAGGTTTCTTGGAGCCTGATTTAAGGTGTTTCTATGAAATCCATAACAATTTGAAATGGCGCACAATCACAGATGGCTGCGGCATCTTAGATCACAACCAAACATCAGAAATCACTTGACGAAAGCCGGTGCGGCAGAGATAAGTGATTTTATGAAAACGATAAACGCCACCACCACTTGTATTTGTGCGATTATTATTAGCTAGCATTCTGCTGGCTCGGCCGTTTTCGTCTCCTTTTTACATCCAAGATGACAACGTTCCGGCCAGCGGGCTGTGACAAGTACGTTTTTGTGTTGCTTGCATCTTGTGTGATGCTTTTAGGGGACTGATCAATGACTGCCCAAAATATTAAATTAAGACTGTACAATACGCTGACCCGCTCAAAGGAAACCTTCGTTCCGATTGATGCGGAAAATGTGCGTATGTATGTCTGCGGGCCGACAGTTTATGATTTTGCCCATATCGGCAATGCACGTCCTGTTATCGTTTTTGATATTCTTTTCCGCTTGTTGCGTCATGTTTATGGTGAAAACCATGTCACTTATGCGCGTAACATCACGGATGTGGATGATAAGATTAATGCGCGTGCGGTGCGTGATTATCCGGATTTGCCGTTTAACGAAGCCATACGAAAAGTAACGGAAAGCACCAATGCGCAGTTTCAGGCGGATGTCACGGCGCTGGGCAATCTGGCACCAACCGAGCAGCCGCGTGCAACCGATCATATGGATCAAATGCGCGCGCTGATCGACCGTCTGGTGGCGCGTGGCGTGGCTTATGTGGCTGACGATCATGTGCTTTTCTCACCATCAGCAATGAACGAGAAAGCAGGCTCCGGTTATGGTGCCCGTTATGGTGCTTTGGCGCGTCGCTCGCTGGACGAAATGCTGGCAGGCGCTCGTGTTGATGTTGCTTCCTATAAACGCGACGAAATGGATTTCGTGCTTTGGAAACCGTCAAAGCAGTGTGAACCGGGCTGGCCGTCACCGGCTGGTATTGCGGTTAATGGTCGTCCGGGCTGGCATATTGAGTGCTCTGCTATGGCGATGGCTAAATTGCTTGAGCCGTTTGGCGGCGGTT
>JAEWHQ010000187.1 GCA_023387715.1 Pseudomonadota bacterium
GTGCTGTAACCTGCCAAATTACCGATCAGCCCTCTCAAAAGAGTGAGGGCCAATCTGGTAAAGGTATGTGGATGGTGCCGCCAAATTGTGGGGTATGGATTCCAAGTGGTGTGGCGCATTGCAATCATGCGACCGACAATGCGCGTTTGACATTTTTATTCGTTGATCCGCTTGCGGCTGCCATGCCGCAGCAATGCTGCACACTTTCTATCTCCCCGATGGTGCGGGAGATGATCCGGCATTTATCCACGCTGTCGCCCGATTATACCGATGATAGTCATACGGCAAGATTGGTGCGGGTGCTGCTGGATGAGCTGGTGCTGATGCCGATGGAAGATTTTCATTTGCCTGTGCCCGATCATCCGAAAATCCGGTTGATAGCGGATTTTTTACGCGAAGATCCGGCAGACCGCGCCACTTTGGCGCAATGGGCGAAAAGGGTGGCAATGAGTGAGCGCTCGCTTGCGCGTTTGATGGTGCAGGAAACCGGTTTGACCTTTGGCCGTTGGCGTCAGCAACTGCATCTTATCATTGCGCTGCGGGAGATTTCCGGCGGCACATCAGTGCAGGCAATTGCTGAAATGCTGGGCTATGAATCGCCAACTGCTTTTATCACTATGTTTAAAAAAGCATTGGGGCAGACGCCGACCCGTTATCTGGCAGCGCTGACAAGTGATGAACACCCGTGAATGTAAACAAAATACGCACGGGTGTTGTTTTTTTAAGCCTGTGGCTGTAATCCGAAAACCGCATCGGCAACGGCTTTGCCTTCAACCGTCAACGGGCAGGCATGTTCATCACCCACATCTTCGGTCAACAGAATAGCACAATTGCTAATTCCCAAATCATCCAACTGATCAGGTGTGCCGTGGCCATATTCCATATGTCCTCGCCCGATAATGCCGATGACAAGCGCTTGTGGGTTTTCAGTGCAATAATTGGCGATATTGCAGGCAAAAGCGCGGTCCCATGTCTGCTGCGCGCGGACAAAGCGATCAAATTCAGGGGAATCTGCTGACTTTCCTTGCATGAATGGCGGGCCGCCATTGGTGAGGCGCAAAAGATGCTCACGATGCGCCAGACTTGCAGGGCGCGCCGGTGTCAGGCCGTCACGGTCTTCTTCGGCAATGGCTTCCCAGCCTTCTTTACCAACACGGGTGACGAGATCACGGCGGCAATTCAGTGCCAGCATTTTGACCTTGAACGCGCGGCAGAAATCAAAAATCTGCATATAGAGATCAGATGCAAAACCCCATACTGTTCCCCATTCTGCCCTCTGCAAAAATGTTTCCTCGTCAAGCTGACCTGCAACCCATTCATCAAGAACTGGCTGTAAGCGGCGCGGGAACATTTCAAAACCGACGGCGAGATTATCGCGCAAAGCAAGAAGCGATGCACAGATATGCAATTGCCAGCGGTGAATGTCATAGCGGTCGTGGCGCTCGCCTAATAAAACCCCCTGCTTGTTAGCCATTTCCTGCATAAGCTGATGGTGGCTGATGGCATGGCCGTCAGATTTGCGCCAATGCGCAGTCAAATTGTCGGTCTTACTCATGCGAAGGCTTCTTTCTCGCCGGAGATCACCAAACCTGTTGGCTGCCCTTCAGCATCAAGAGCATAGAAATGGAGCTGATCGCCTTTTTCTTCGCCCCGCCAATCCATCACATGGCCAACCTTCAAATGCAGATGAAAGTCCGGTTTCATCACATTGATAAAGCCGCGGGAATTGCGGATGTCCGGCATTTCGCCCGTCCATTCTTGTGAAAATGACGGACGTTCCAAGGCAATGCGCACGGTCGCTTTATTACGCTGTGCCGCTGCAAAAGGTTTTAGTGCCGGATCGTCTTCCTGTACGTCCACTTGTTCGCTCATGCTGCGCGGTTCGTTATTGGGCTCCAAAGCCTCATAGGCAAAAGGGCTCAATGCGGCATCAAAAGGTTCTGCACCTTCAAAGCCGATGACGCTGCCGATCGTGTCGCCAGTGATGCCCAACAGGTCAATACGCGGATAGACTTTTTCCTGCATGACGGAGCTGCGATCAACAATCATGGAATGGATGGCTTTTAGCTCGATTTTTGAATGGTGCTCATCCCCTGAAAAGAAAATCCAGCCATTATCGACATGAACATCTTGCATCGTGCCGATGCGTTCATGAGTAGCGCCGCCATTTTTGGAATTAATCATTAGCTTGCCGATAGTCGGCAATGTTTTTAAAACCTCAGCCGGATCAGCTGTTAATTTAGCGCGGATTACTTGCTCAGTCATTATATCCTCATACAGGTTGAACGGTTGGGGCAGTCATTGTTTGTTGATGACTGCGAAAAATTTCCAGATTGATAATGGCGTCTGGTTTGAGATTACCGGGTTCACGATGGCTCAGCATGACAAGGGTTGTCGCTGGCAATTCTTGGCGCAACATATCCAGAAGCTGTGCTTCCGAGGCACAATCAAGCGCACTGGTTGCCTCATCCAAAAACAACCATTCCGGTTTGTTGGTCAAAGCACGCGCAAGGGCAAAGCGCTGCATTTCACCGCCCGAAAGACCCTTTGGCATCGGCGTAGTTTCCAGCATTTCAAGATTTGCCGGAATGAGTTTCGACAGGCCGGTTTTTGTAAGCGCATCCGTTATTTGACTGTCAGAAATGCCTGCGGGGGACGCCGGATAACAGATGGATGCTTTGAGACTGTTATTAGGCAGATAGGGCTTTTGTGACAGAAAAAGTGACGATGCGGCGGGGCGAAAAATTTTACCGGTGGCGCTTTTCCAGGCACCGGCAATTAAGCGTAGCAAGGTTGTTTTGCCAAGACCGGAAGCCCCGCGCAACCACACAACCGTTCCGGCTTCAATGGAAAGCTCAGGAATGGCCAAGAGTTGCTGTTCATCGGGGGTGTGTAAGGTCACATCGCTCAATGACAAAGCAGTGGTTGCCGACATTTCTGTACTGATATTATTTTCAGCACCTGCGGCCTTTGCTTTTTCGATGAAATTGGAAAGGCGGGAGATGGCTGAAACCAGTTCAGCCAGTTTTTTATAGCTGAAGATAAACCATGACAATGTGGTGGCAACTTGCTGGGAAGCGCTGCCTAATTGCATGAGACCGCCAAAATTGACCGCACCGGCAAAATATCCCGGTAATGCCAAGAACAATGGGATGCGTAAGATGGTTGAAGAATACGGGCGCGCGAAAAGCCCTAATTGCACCTGCCGGCGCAGTAACCGGAACCAATTATTCCGTACAGCAGAAAATTTTTGATCAAGTTGTTCGCGTTCGCTTTGTTCGCCACTCATGATGGCAATTTCGGCAGCATTCTGGCGCATATGCGCCATACCAAAACGAAAATCGGCTTCCTTTTTCTGCTGCTCAACAAAGGTTTCTTTCAAACGGCGGCCGAATAGATGGGTAATGATTGAGGAGAGGAAAACATAAAGGAAAGGAATCCAGACCATATAACGCGGAATGCTAACATCAAAACCAAAGAGCTTAAACTCCAGCGTAAATGTTGCGAGCCCCCATAAGACGACCACATAAGAAAATAAGCCGATGATGCGGGTGATTAAATCGATACCTTCGGTCAAAGTGTGGCGAACAAACATATTGCAATCTTCGGCAATGCGCTGGTCCGGATTATCCGGTTTTTCGCTCTCTGATTTAAGCGATAAAAACCAATAAGCTTTGTTGCCGAGCCATGCCGTGAGGGCCGCATTGGTCAGGCGTTCGCGCCAGCGGATTTCCAGCCAGCCTTTTACATAAAACTGCGTCAAATAAATGCCGACATTACCGGCAACGATCATGCCGAATATAACCAGTTGGTTTAATGTTTCGTCTAAATTGAGTTCTTGAACCGCATTGTAGAAACCGGCTGTCCATTTGATCAGTTGCACACCAAGATAAATGCCGAGCATTTCCAGCGTGAAAATAACGGCCAGCAATGCCCAGTTCAGCACTTTGCCGGAGCCTTGGTTGCAATAGGTCAGTAATGTCCAGAATTGTTTAAGTAATCGCATTGCCGTTGCCAAAATGAATAAACCGGAGCAGCCTTAATAAAGCTGCTCCGGTATCAGGTTTCAGGTCTGTTTAAAAACGCATGGTTGCGCCAAGTTTGAACGTGCGCCCCGGTGCTGTCTGTAACTCCAACGGATTGGTGCCTTTAACATTATCCGCAGGGTTCAGGGGATAATTGGTCAGGGTGTTCGGGAAGTAGCGCTTGTCGAAAATGTTCTCGACACCAAAATTAATGTCGATATTTTTCGTTGGTTTCCAGCGTGCATAAGTATCAAACACCGCATAGCCGGAAGGCTTGTAAGCATTGGGATCAGCGCGACGGGTCGGGCCTTTGGCAAAGGTGCCGACAAATTCGGTTTCCAGGTTCCAGTCCGGAATGAGATAACGCAAGCCCAGGACAGTGGTAAGCGGTGTAGCACCATCAAAAGGTGTTTTATCCGCGCCCGGTGTTTCGCGCTGATTACCACGCATATAGGAGAGGGAGCCATGGGCGTAGAGATTGTTATAAACCTCATATTCTCCGCCAAACTCGATACCCCAGATTTTTACACTGGAGTAGTTATAGGAGGTTAATGTATCAGGCTGGCCCGGAACGTCCTGCCAGATCTGAATAAAATCATCATAGTCTGAATAGAAACCTGACAGGCTGAAATAGCCGCGATCAAACTCGCCGCGGATACCCGCTTCATAACTTTGTACAGATTCCGGCTTCAAATCAGGATTAGGGATAATCTTGAAGAATGCACTTTCAGATGCCGAAAACATCTGTGAGGAGGTAGGCATTTTGAAGCCTTCGCCATAAGAGCTGAAGACGGAATAATTATCGTCGAGCTTATATGTGGCACCTAAGCGTTTGATCAGTCGTGTCTTGTTGATTTTCTCAGGACTAAAACCAGTGACCGGCACATGGGCATTATCTTTGGTCGGGTCAATTGAATAGGTCGCAAGACGTAAACCCGGCGTAATGGTCAGACGATCATTCAGCAGTTTGATTTCATCTTGTATGTAAATATCGGCGCGTACTGTATCCACCCGCGGGAAGCTGAAGCCTTTGCCATGCTCGGTTTTGACAGTGCCATCGTTTAAGTTAGTGGTGATATTGGTGCCGTCATAATCGGTTTTGGCAAAGTCACCGGCAAAACCATAAATGAGTTTATGCTGTGTTTCACCAAGATCAAATGATGAGGTAAGCTGCACATCCCCTTGCAGGAATTTTTCGCTGTAATTACGGATAGTTTCGTAACGCTCACGCTTTACAGGTGTTTGCGTGCTAAATTTACGGATCTGATCGCCGAAAGTGTCACGCTTTTGTGGTGAATAAGAAATGCTCCATTTGACCTCATCAAGCCAATCGGCTGGTGTTGACCAACGATGCTCCAATGCAAAGCGGGAGCGCTGCATTTTCAGCGAGCGGTCATAGCTCTCATTTTCATATTTTGCCGCATTGGAATCGTATATCTGCTCAATATCGGTTGTGCGATCAAACCATTCGGCGGTAAATTTAATTTGGTGATCGTCACTCGGATCCCATTGCAGTTTCATTAAGCCATTATAAGAACTGACATCCATCGGCATGGTTTTATTACAAGGCCAGATGGAGCCGCGAGGGCAGCCCCACATCCCGCCATCAGCACGCGCTTTAGTCATTCTTGGTTCTGAGGCGCTGATATGTCCGAAACTCCCGATTATTTTAAAATCACCTGCCTCAGCAGCGCCTGTAATCTGCTTACGAAAGGATTTGTCAAAGCTGTCATAGGCAAGCTTGCTTTCAACAGCCCATGGCTTGGTGCCATCCAGCAAATCGTCTGGTTCAAGTGTTCTGAAGAAAACAACGCCGCCAAGCGCATCCGCACCCCAAAGCACGGAATTGGGGCCACGGGTGATTTCAACGGATTTCATGTTGAAGGGATCGACAAAATCGCGGCTGCCATCGGTGATGCGTTCTTGAACACGGGCACCATCGACCAGCATCTGGACGCGGTTGCCACCGACACCGCGAATATTAAAGCCGGTAAGCTGCGCAAACGGATTTGCCAGGGACGTTTGACGATCCACATTAACGCCGGGCTCATAGCGCACCAGATCCTGAATATCACGCACCTGATGGCGCTCAAGGGCATCACGATCAATCACGCTGATCGACATCGGCACGTCCAGCACGTTTTTGGTGGCGCGCTCAGAGGAAACGGTAATCATTTTTAGTTTGAGCGCTTGTGCGTTTTCGGCTTCAGCGGTTTGTTTGTCTGACTGTTCAGATGATTGCGTTTGAGCTGCCGTGCAGGCAAGAAGTGCAACTGACGCAGAAAGCGCGCGCAAACAATGGCGATGGAAAGAACTGTCGGACAATAAATTTGCCAGCATGATACCCTCTATATGAGTTGGGAAATATCGCTGGCTGGCTTTTTTTGGCTCGCTGGCTAAAAATTGAGTTGAAATGTCAATATTATTAAAGTTACGCTATTGCAAGCCTTCTTGATGAAAAGACTATGGGCTGTGTATATGATTTATTAATACCCGAAATGTTTGATTTTTAATGAGAAAAACCCCGCCTTATGGCGGGGTTTTTGTTATTAAAACTATAGTGGGATTTATTTTTTGTTGGCCTCAACCTTTTGCGAGGTAAGAGCAAGTGGTAGCGTAAGGATACCGCAAGTGAGAAGCAGACCTCCTAATTGCTGCCACCATCCGGCCAGTACAAGTCCGGCGCCCAGCAATAGATAATAAAAGAGGCCCAAAATCGCACCCGCAGTGCCGCGCCGATCTGCATAAGAGACGAGCGCTTTGGCCAGAATGTTGGGAATAGCAACGCCATAAGCCAGCACGACCAAAATCACTGGCAAGACAAACAGCCAGCTTGCTTGCAGGAGTAGTGTTAATGCGCCGCCAACAAGCATAAAGCTTGCAGCGAGTATTACGAGCTGCTCGCACGACCAATTACGCTTTAGCAGATGTTGGTTGAGGAGCGAGCCAAGTAACACGCCGAATGCTAGCAATAAGCCGCTATAGCCGAACATTTCTGCTGTCAGATTGAGACATTCAAAATCAAAGGGCGCCAACTGATAATAACCAAACAAAGCCAGATTAAACAGTGCCACGAGGCAAGCGGTGCGCCAGATGGAGCTGTCCCGCAGCATGATCAGCAGTGTCTCGACAAATGGTGCCGGTGTGCTGCGGGTTGTTTGCGTTTCTGGTAATTGAATAGCTGACCACAGCAGCAAAAACACAGCCAGAGCGGCAAGCCCTGCGAACATGCTTTGGTAGCCAAAATGGCTTGTCAGCAGCGAGCCGGCCATCATGCCGATAGCGGGGCTGACCGCTAGTGCTATGCCCATAACGGAAAAGACCTGTGCCAGCTTTTTGCCATCAAACATATCGCGCATCATGGTTTGTGTGCCCACCGAGCCAACCGCCGCACCAAAGGCTGCTAGCATGCGTGCAAGCATCAGCATTTCAAAATTTGGACTTATCAATGCCATAAGCGAAGCGGTCGTATAGAGGAAAAGCCCGATTAACATGGTTGGTCTGCGGCCGAGGCTGTCGCATAAGCGACCCCATACCACTACGCCGATAGCAAAGGCTAAAAAGTAAAAAGAAAGCGTCTGGCCTGCCTGTTCTGGCGAGACTGCAAAGCTTTGTGCAATTTGCGGCAATGCGGGGCTATAGATGGTTTCTGCAATTTGCGGGAACATCATCAAACCTGTCGCAAGCGGAATGGTAAGATTACGTTTCATATCAATTATGCCTGTTTGTTTTTA
This sequence comes from Pseudomonadota bacterium, assembly GCA_023387715.1. GTDB lineage: Bacteria > Pseudomonadota > Alphaproteobacteria > Rhizobiales > Rhizobiaceae > Paenochrobactrum > Paenochrobactrum glaciei. The sequence continues at coordinate 7,760 of JAEWHQ010000187.1, forward strand.
TCGGTTGGCATGGATATGGCCGAAGCGATTAAGTCGTGCTACATATATAAAGACTAATAATATCAAAAAAGAGACAAGTATGGCATGGCTGAAACAGCAGGATGTGTTTGATGCCGATAGTATCGGCAATCAGCTTATCGGCATTGCCGCTGATATGGGCATCCACGATTCCGGCTGGCATCAGCATCAAATGGGGCAGTTTCTATTCACACAAGGCGGCTGCATCACTATTCGGTTGAATGATCGCTTATGCCTTTTGCCACCGACACGGCTGGCGTGGATACCGCCTCATACGCCACATCGTGCGATTATGACGGAAGCGGTTGATTATCGCTCGGTTTATATTGATGTGACACTGCATTCCAACCTGCCGCTGCAAGTGGAAGTGATGACAGTGACACCCCTTTTGCGTGCTGTATTAGAGCGAATTGCGGTTGCAGATTTCAAGACGGATTGGAGCAAGGGCGCCAAAGCCAATATTTTGGCAGTTTGTCTTGACGAAGTAGCGGTTGCACAACGAGAGCCGATGCTTTTGCCTTTGCCGTCTGACCGGCGCTTGAGCGGCTTGAATATGGATGAGCTGCCGCCGCCTTTGCATGAACTGGCACAAAAAGCAGGCGCGAGTGAGAAAACAATTTTGCGGATTTTTCGTAAAGAAACAGGTATGACTTATCAGCAGTGGCGCCAGCAATGGCGTTTACTGAAAGCGATTGAATTATTGGCATCGGGTGAAACAATCACGGCTGTTGCTTTTGAACTGGAATTTGCCAGTGACAGTGCCTTTATTGCATTTTTTAAGAAGATGACTGGCTATACGCCAAGAGTTTTTATGCGTTTTTAAGTGTTGATAGTGGTCACGTTTTTATCATCCCCTTGATAAGCGCTGGCAGAAAGCGTAGCAAACCCCGACTGGCTGGTTTATCGGTCAGGTCACTGCATATGAGAATAAGGAGAGCTGTTGTGGCTTCAAAAATAGCTGATATTCAAGAGACACAACAAGCC
>JAEWHQ010000236.1 GCA_023387715.1 Pseudomonadota bacterium
AGCCGCGCTCAGTAATCTGTTTAATAGCATCAAGTTTGAATTCATCAGTGAAATTAGCTTTACCCATCGTAAGCTCCTTGCCTCTTTTTTAAGTCACAAGGTGTCTACAAATCTAGGGGCTATTCACTTTTTGACTTCGCGTATAGCAAAGCGGTTTGATGCAGTTGTGTGGGCAACTGGGGTCTGTTGCCCCACCGTCGACATTTCCTTGGTGATATAACGGCGGACTGAAATAGCGAGATAATCTCTGAGAGAGGCATCCGTGATTACGGAATATGCATCAACGGCACCTGGTTCATTTCCACTCAGCTCCTGCACCAGATGGTAAGGCCATACTCCATGACCGAATCGTGACGGTGCCTGATTTGCCTTGGCTCAAGCCGCCTTAGTGCACTGGCAGAGTGCGTTGTCATTATATCAATGACATCCGGCTCGTCCGTCAGGTCCTTCATTAACCCAATCATGCGTGAAAGATAAAATGGGTACAGATGGTTTTCAGGCTCTTCTAAAGCGATGTAAAACAGCGAGCTTTGCCCCTCACTTAGATCGTGGAGCGACCTTTGACGACCGGCAGGACCAGGTCCAAGGGTTAAGGTCAGATCACTGATGGAGCGCTGCATCTCGCGAGCTAACATTGTGAATCGGGGTGACTTAAGGTGTGGTCCCTCAAAAATAATAGCCCAGGTCTTCTCAAGTTCGCTAACTCCGGCCGTTATCGCTGGCATTCCGCTCTGGCGCTCCTCCTCTTTTGCAGCATCACACGCTTGAAGGTGAACCGATCCGGGCGGTTTATCCGTCACCACGCCATTTATCGCCGAAGGTGCGGCACTTCATTGATTTCATTGTAAAGGCATGGTCACCAGCGGCGCCTTGGGATCAGTAAACTTTATTGGATAGTAGGGATTGCGGGTTCTGAACGGTTGAAAAGCTTCTGGCTGGACAGGTTGTTTCCAGCCATTATTGGTTGAATTTATTTTTGAATATTACGTTTGGGTCGCTTTAAATATTACAAAGTTGCAGATAAAGCAGTTTGTGGCTTGCCAGTCGATAATTCCCCGAGTATCCCGATTAAAGGGAAAATGAAGGTAACGTGTTTGGGAGCTGATACGCGTTTGTTATGTTGTCGCTCAGATATTCTGAGGGAGAATGCAAAGCGCTCTGTACACGGTTGCTGATTGTGAAATTCCGGGGGAGGAACTCAATGTATCGTAAATATCTTTTGGCGTTGTCGGCTGCTGTTGTTGCATTTTCGTCTTCTGCGAAGGCAGAGGATGTTGTGAAACTTGGTATGGTTGTTGAATTGTCAGGACCAGGCGCACCTGCCGGCACCAACTGGCGTGATGGCATTAAGATTGCCATTGATGAAGTCAATGCGGACGGCGGCATACTGGGCAAGAAGGTTGAGCTTGGTGAATATGACACACAGACCGATCCGCAGGTTTCGCGTGCATTGGTGCAAAAAGCCATCGATGATGGTGCTTATGCAATTCTTGGCACGATTTATTCCGGCTCGACGATGGTCAATATGCTGGTTGCACAGCAAAACAGCATTCCGCAATTTGTGGGTTCTGAAGCACCAAGCATTGTCGAAAAAGGCAATCCTTTTGTGTTCCGTACCTCAACCGGCGCACAGAAGGGCGTACCGGCACTGACTTCTTATTTCACCGATACATTGAAAGCCAAAAAAGTTGGCGTCGCATGGCTGAATAATGAATTCGGCAAAGGTGGCCATGATGTTTTTGTCGAAGAGATGAAAAAAGCTGGCATTGAAGTGGTTATTGATGTGGCGTCCGAGCAGGCGCAGACCGATTATGCTGCTGACGTTGCCAAACTGAAACAGGCCAATCCTGAAGCGATTTTCGTTTATATGAATCAGGAAGAATCGGCTCGTTTTCTGATCGAAGCCAAAAAGCAGGGCCTGAATATGCCGCTGATTGGTGAAGTGACGCTGACGGAAGCAAAAGTTGTGGAACTGGCAGGCCCGGCAGCAGATGGTGCGATTGCTCATGTGGGTATTACCGCTGCGGCAACCGATGTTCCGGCTATTGGCGAGTTTTCGAAGAAATTTGAAGAAGCTTATAAGCGCAAACCAACTCATGATGCGCTTAAAGGCTATGTGGGTGTTTGGACGACCAAATATGTCACCGACATGGTTGGTAAACTTGATGGCGAAGCCTTTGCTGAGAAAATGCGTGGTCTTTGCCTGAATGCGGCTGATTATCCAAAAATTGCGTTAGATACTTGCTGGGATGATCGCGGAGAAATGTCACGCCCGAGCTTTATGGTTCAGGTGAAAGACGGTGTTCCGACCGTTATTGGCACCGTTCCGGCTAACTAATCTATGTCCTAATGCGGCGTGGCGGTTTTGCCGCCGCGCTGGTCTCTGCTTCTTTCAGGTCGTATAATGTCCCAGTTCCTACAAGTTGTTTTGTCCGGTCTTGCAACCGGTTCTATCTATGCACTTGCGGCGATAGGTTTTACGCTGGTCTGGCAGGCTGCGCAGACTGTCAATTTTGCTCAAGGCGAATTTGTAATGCTGCCCGCTTTTTTTGTGCTGGCGGCAATGGGCATTTTCGGCATGTCATTCTGGCCGGCTATGCTGATCGGGCTGGTGATCGCAATGATCGTGCTTGGACTGCTGTTCAAGAAATTGCTGGTCGAACCGATATTACCACATGGTGGCATCACGTTGATTATTGCGACGATGGCGCTGGGTATCTTTTTGAAAGAAAGCGTCAAAGAGTTTTATTCAGCTGAAGCGCAGCCTTTCCCATCCATGTTCCCGAATGATCCGATTGAAATTTTCGGCGCGGTTTTATCCTTGCGCGATATGCTCAATCTTGGCTTGTCACTGGCCATTGTTGTTTTGCTGACATTGTTTTTAAACCGAACCCGCACCGGACGCTCAATGCAGGCAACGGCACAAAATGCGGCCGTGGCAGAAATTCTCGGCGTTAATGTCAAGCGGATGATCCTCTATACATTTTTGATTAATGCTGCCTTGGCAACCGTTGCCTCTTATCTGATCAGTCCGGTTTATCTGGCAAAGTTCTCCAATGGTGAAACATTGGGCCTGATTGCTTTTATCGCGGCTATTGTGGGTGGGTTTAACCAGATCCGCGGCGCATTGGTTGGCGGTCTTTTGATCGGTGTTCTTGATAATCTGACCGCAGCTTATGTAACAGCACAATATCGTGCGGCCGTGCCGCTGGTGCTGTTGATCGTCATCATTCTGGTGCGTCCGCAGGGTATAATGGGCACGTCCGAAGGGAGAGCAGTGTGATGAGCGCGGCGAAACGCTATTCTTTCATTGCCGTGCTTCTGCTGTTGGCGGTGCTGGCCCCCTTGGGGCAGGGCAATTATATCATTTACATTTTAACCTCATGGCTGATTTTCTCAATCGCGGCGATGGGGCTTAATCTGACACTTGGTTATGCGGGGCAAATCTCGCTGGCTCAGGCATCCTTTATGGCAATTGGCGCTTATACAACCGCCTTGTTGACACTGGCTGGCTGGCACTGGCTGCTTGCTATGCCTGTCGGATTGTTTTTGTGCTTTTTGGTAGGGCTCGTGCTTGGCTATCCTGCCTTGCGTGTCAAAGGTCATTTCTTGGCTTTTGTAACGCTTGCTTTTAACACGCTGGTTTTTCTTGTTCTGCGCAATGAAGAATGGCTGACGGGTGGTAATTACGGGCTGGTTGGTATGCCGCGCCCTGATTTATGGTTATTCTCAGCGAATAAAAGCCTGCCATTTTACTATTTCACCCTGAGCGTGACTGTGATTGCAGCTTTGATCTTTTGGGGCATTGTGCGCTCTCCGTGGGGGCGTGCGTTTAAAGCGCTGCGCGAAAATCCGATAAGGGCTGAAAGCTTGGGCGTTGATACGCGCCGTATCACTTTGCTGGCCTTTGCGATTGGCTCTGTTTATGGCGGGCTTGCCGGTTCTTTGATTACGCCGCTGGTGCAAT
>JAEWHQ010000248.1 GCA_023387715.1 Pseudomonadota bacterium
GTGTTTCTCACCATTGTGACGGCGCATAAGCCATGGGTGAAGGCGGCAGATCGTGCCCGCGTGTCGCAATATAATGAGCGCTTTATGCAGGTGACTTTGAGCTTTGGCTATATGCAGCAGCCTAATATTCCGCGTGCTTTGGGGGCTTGCCGTAAGCTTGGCTGGAAATATGACATTATGACCACGTCATTTTTTCTGTCGCGGCGTACTTTAAAAGCATCACTGCAATCAGGCATGCCGCTATGGCAGTCTAAATACTTTATCATATTAGCTCGCAGTGCTGCCGATGCCACACAATATTTTCATATTCCGACAGGGCGCGTGGTGGAAATCGGGACGCAGGTGAATATTTAAAGCATGTTTGCGTAATAAAATTTCAAAATTTGACGAAAATGTAAAACACTCTTGACGGTTTTAGAATCTGCTTCTATGAATAAGAACCGTACCGTACGGTACAGGTTTGAAATTTGGAGGAGCTTTATTCCGTTATGTCAGCAGAAGATACGCATCACAATCCATTGCAGGATGAAGCCGCAGCCGATGCGCGCGCTGAATTTCCGCAGGGCTTGTCGCCGCGTCAGAACGATGTTCTGGAGCAGGCGTTGCGTTTGCTGGTGGAAGGGGGCGACCGTGCACTGACCACTTCGGGCATTGCACGTGCTGCCAATTGCTCGAAGGAAAGCCTTTATAAATGGTTTGGCGACCGTGACGGTTTGCTAACCGAAATGGTGCGCTGGCAAGCATCCAAGGTGCGGGTTGTGCCGGTGGCGCGTGAAAAGCTGGACGCGGAAGCGCTGTTTTCCACGCTGGAGCATTTTGCCCGTGACTGGTTGCTGGTTTTGTCCGGCGAAACCTCCATTGCTTTGAACCGTTTAGCGGTCAGCCATGCAGGGTCGGGTAAATCAACCTTGGGACGCATCGTGGTGGCCAACGGGCCGGCAGCCATGGCTGCACGTCTTAACCCCGTTTTGACCATGGGGCAGGAAGCAGGCTTGCTGGCCTTTGATGATATTGAAGAAGCCTTCCGGACATTTTTCGGTCTGGTTGTGCGCGATATGCAAATCCGTTTGTTGCTGGGGGATGAGCACAAATTGGGTGATGCAGAAGTTATTCGTGATGCACGACGGGCAACACGACAGTTTTTTGCTCTCTACGGGGCATAGAGGAACGGCAACCGCAAGGACGCCTTAAAAAATAACACGCTTTAACATAAGGGAAACTCGAAATGCGCGTTTATTATGATAGTGATGCCGACGTAAACCTGATCAAAACCAAAAATGTTGTTATTGTTGGTTATGGTTCACAGGGTCGTGCACACGCACTGAACCTGAAAGATTCCGGTGCAGAAAAAATCCGCATTGCACTGCGTGAAGATTCAGCAACCGTTGCTAAAGCTAAAGCTGACGGCTTTGAAGTGATGAATGTTGCAGATGCAGCCAAATGGGCTGATCTGATGATGATGGCGACCCCTGACGAATTGCAGGCCGACATCTATAAAGACCACATCCACGCAAATCTGCGTGATGGTGCAGCGATTGCTTTCGCACACGGTCTGAACGTTCATTTCGGCCTGATCGAAACCAAAAAATCTGTTGACGTTGTGATGATTGCGCCTAAGGGCCCGGGCCACACCGTACGCGGTGAATACCAGAAAGGCGGCGGCGTTCCTTGCCTGATCGCTATCCATCAGGATGCTTCCGGCAATGCCCATGATCTGGCTCTGTCTTACGCTTCAGGCGTTGGCGGCGGTCGTTCCGGCGTTATCGAAACCACCTTCAAGGAAGAGTGCGAAACCGACTTGTTTGGTGAGCAGGCCGTTCTCTGCGGTGGTGTTGTTGAACTCATCCGCACCGGCTTTGAAGTTCTGGTTGAAGCAGGTTACGCACCTGAAATGGCTTACTTTGAGTGCTTGCACGAAATGAAGCTGATCGTTGACCTGATCTATGAAGGCGGTATCGCCAACATGAACTACTCGATCTCCAACACCGCTGAGTGGGGTGAGTATGTTTCCGGTCCGCGCGTTATCACTGCTGAAACAAAGCAGGAAATGAAGCGCATTCTGCACGACATTCAGACCGGTAAGTTCACCTCTGACTGGATGCAGGAATATAAAGCCGGTGCATCCCGCTTCAAGGGCATCCGTCGCATGAACGACGATCATCAGATCGAAGAAGTTGGTGCGAAACTGCGTGGCATGATGCCATGGATTGCTAAGAACAAGCTGGTCGATAAGGCACGCAACTAATTATTATTTTCGCGGCTTTGGCCGCGAGGATGATTGCTAAGAAGAGGCTAGTCGATAAGGCATGCAACTCCTTTAGCAATTGCCATATGCTTAAAAACCGCCCTGTCTTTTAACTAAGGCAGGGCGGTTTTTTATTGTCTGACATTTTTTGACCATCCGCTGTTTAAACTTGCAAATGCTGTGCGCTATGGTGCGGCATCGTTGAATGGGATAAACCGATGAATGAATGCCACGAAAATACCGTTTACCGAGCCACAAAAGTTGACGTGCGCATTGTTGACGGGCCGCTTGATTATGCTGTGCAGCATCGTGAGGCCATTGCAGAAAACTGGCGGCAGGACATCCAAAAACAACCTTCGCTTTTTAATGGTGAGCTTTATCTGGCGCCTGAAGCACGATTTGAAAATGGTGTTTTTGAAGCAGGCTTTATTCGCGATTCTTATGCGACCTTGATGTATTGGCGCAAAGATCCGGCACCCGTGCGTCCTTGGCATATTTTTGGCATCGGCGTTATTGTGTCATCAGATAATGTGTTGATTGCTGCGCGGATGGCCGGCTCAACAGCTGCTGCATCGCGTATTTATTTTCCGGCCGGATCAATCGATGATCATGATGTGAATGAGGGTCGTGTAGATTATGATTATAATATGCAGCGGGAAGTGAAAGAAGAAACAGGGCTTGATTTGCGGGATGCGCGTGCAGAGGAGGGCTATGCGCTGGTAACGGGTAATCGTTCGGTGGCTTTGTTCAAACGTCATTATTTTAATCAGACCGGCGCAGAACTGATTGCGCAAATCCGGCAGGTTTTATCCATGCAAGATGAGCCGGAACTGGATGATGTTATTGCGATTTCTGCCGCTGGCATGATGGGCGAGGCCACGCCTACATATGTACGGGCATTTGCCGACTGGCATTTTGGCCATAAATAAACTGTAAGCAGCAGATGACAATGGGGGAAAATCGGTTATCTATAGAGGCGCAATGAGGTGCCGCTGCTTATTTCAGCGGAATGTTTCAGGTTCTGATAGCGTTGTGAGGCAATTACCGGATGTCATCTGCACGGTTTTATGAAATCTACGATGTTTTTACGGATAAGGCGCTGGCTGGAAACCCGCTGGCGATTGTTCATGATGCTCAAGGCTTGAGCGATGCTGAGATGCTTTCTATCGCGCGCGAGTTCAATTTGTGTGAAACCGTTTTTGTTTCACCTCCGCAAAACCCGCTACATACTGCGGCTCTGCGCATTTTTACCCCCGGTTTTGAGCTGCCTTTTGCAGGCCACCCGACCGTTGGTACGGCAATTTCACTGGCTGCAAAGCTGAAAAGCGAAACAGAGGTTGATCAGATTGTCGTGCTGGAAGAAAAAATCGGTCTGGTGCGCTGTGTGGTCAATAGTCAGGATAAGGTCAGCTTTGCCGAGTTTGATCTGCCGCAATTGCCGAAACAACTGGATATTAAGATTGAAAAAGAGGAAGCCGCAGCAGCTATAGGGCTTGGTGCGCATGAGATCGGTTTTGAAAATCATATTTCCGGTGTCTGGAGTGCAGGTGCGCCTTATTTGATGATACCGGTTGCCAATATGATTGCTGCTGCCAAAGTTTCGGTTGATCCGGTGTTTGTGCGCGAAAATCTTACCAATGTGAATGGGCGTTCACTGCCGATCTATATTTATTGCCGCGATACACGCCTGTTTGACAGTGATTATCATGCCAGAATGTTTGTAACCGAAGGCAATGTTTATGAAGATCCGGCGACCGGATCGGCGGCGGCAGCTTTTGCCGGCGTGGTACACAGATTTGACCAGCCGCTTGATGGTGTGGCGCAAATATGGATTGAGCAAGGCATTGAAATGGGGCGCCAGTCGCGCATCAGGCTGGAACTGGAGATTAAGCAGCAGGAAATCACCAATGCACGCATTGGCGGCAGTGCGGTGAAGGTTGCCGACGGCCATCTCTATATTTAAGATCAAAAAAAGAGCAGCTGATCAGGCTGCTCTTTTCGTTTCAATGGTTCATCTTGTGATCAGCGAACAACCAGAACCGGCACTTCGCTCATATTGATCACTTCATTGGTCTGGCTGCCAAGCAACATGCGCTTCAAGCCGGTGCGGCCATGCGATGCCATAACAATCAGATCGCAACCCAATTTCTTGGATGCTTCGAGAATGGAATCGGCCGCAGAAACATTGCTGGTGTGCATTGTTTCAACAGCAATATTAAGCTCATCAGCACGCTTTTTTGCTTCGCTTAATGTCTTTTCTGCGAAATCTTTCCATTCCTCTTCATATTGGTCAATGAAGGCCTGTGTGTCTGTCCAGCCGCCTGGCAGACCTGAAATGGTATAAGGTGCAGTAACGGTAATGATTGTCGCTTTGCTGTTGAGCTTTTGCGCCAGTTTCAAACCCTGATCCACTGATTTAGCAGAATGAGCGGAACCGTCTGTGGTGATGAGAATGTGATTATACATGTGATTACCTTTTTATCGCACCGATAAAATGCTGCCTTTAGAGTGAAGGAACAATGATCATAATCAATGCCCGCTGATATATTTGCTTAAAGAGCAAGAAAATTCCGGTTTTTAATATGCCGGAAAAGCAAAAAGCGAGGCTTTTTCAAGCCCCGCCTTTGTCATGATCAGGATGCGTTCTGCTGGCGTGTGTCTCTTTTGGCCTGAGCAACACCGGCTGCCTTTTTCTGGCGTCCGCGTTCCATCGGGTTGATGAGATTTTTTGCGCGGATTGCAGCGGTATCTTTCACGCCTTTATGTGCATGGCGGGTGTTGAAAGGCGTTTTGCTGTCAGCCGCAGCTTTTTTCAGTTCCAGCGCATGCTCGGCATTGGCAACAAGCTCAAGATGAGCGGCCATTTGCTGACGGCGTTGGTTTTCTGCGTTCAGGCGGCTCATGGCCATGGCGAGAACGCGAACTTTCAAACGGGAGCCGTCATCGGCTTTGGAGGCTGTTGTGCCACGCGGGCTGGAACTGCCCTTCATTTCGCGGCGGCGCTGATTAGCAGCCGTTTTTGCTTTTTCGCGGCGCTCGCGAACCAGTTTAATCAAAGATTTAAGATCGGTATCAGAAAGGTCTTGAAGTTCTGGATGACGCGATTTTGAAACAAGCTCAAGCTCATCTTTATTCAGGGCGCGGTCTTCATCTTTACGGGTAATGGCCATTATTAAATTCCTTTCCGTTCATTTGATGCGCATTTAAATTTATCACTCACATGAATGTTAAATTTATTGAATATACTTTATTCAATGAGAAATTATATTCTTCAAGCTATAAAATTGATTTTGTTTCATTTAATGATGTAGAGGACTGCGGTAAAATTATGCACGCTGTTCTTTTTTGATAGAATCTATGCCTGCTTATTGTTGGTAAAAAGGAGCCGCCATGATTACGGAAAAAGATCACCAATTCCTGCAGCGCTGTATTGAACTGGCCAGTGATGCCGTTGATAAAGGTGACGAGCCTTTTGGTTCTGTACTGGTTTCTGCTGAGGGAAAAATTCTCTTTGAAGACCATAATCATGTGGCAGGCGGTGATCATACGCAGCATCCCGAATTTGCTATTGCACGTTGGGCCGGACAAAATATGAGCCTTGACGAGCGTCGGCTGGCAACTGTCTATACGTCCGGCGAACATTGCCCGATGTGTGCTGCGGCGCATGGCTGGGCAGAGCTTGGCCGCATTGTTTATGCCAGTTCTACCGAACAACTGTCGGTATGGCTGGCTGAACTTGGCGTTAAACCGGGTAAGGTAAAACCACTGCGTATTGGTGACGTGATTAAAGACACAGTGATTGAAGGGCCGGTCGAGCCCTTTGCCAGTGAAGTGCATAAACTGCATATCCGGTTTCATCGCTCAAAATAAACGCAAGCATATATTCAAAAAAAGCGACCCTTTTGAGGGTCGCTTTCAGCAGGTCTGCTTAAGGCACGTCATCAGAGCGGACAATGCCGCCTTCGCTTTCAAGCGCGGAAAGACGTCTGGTTTCAGAAGCGGTGAACTTTAAGCGCACACCAACGCCACGTGTGTCTTCGGGAATAAAGACCGCGCCTAGTTCTTCCAGCGCTTCTTGCAGTCTATCAATAATAGTGTCGTCCGGTGTATCCAATTGACGTTCAAAATGTTCGATAATTTTTGCATCAACACCAGAAGCAGTCGCCAGCCTGTCGCGTGAGATTTCAGTTAAAGCGCGAGCTGCACGACATAGTGGCCCAGTTATCATAGTGATCTCCTTCCGGTCGTTGAAATTATTATTTCTATTTATGTAATGATTGAAAACCGGCTTGGTTCCGGCCTTTTTTATAATCTTGCTATATAGCGCAGCAATTTCAAGCTATTGTTGAGGGAAAGCCCGTAAATAGTTTTATATGTGTCGGAGTTTTGATGGTGAGATTTTTTATAATGGCTCTGGGGTGCATCATTTGTGCATGCAGCATTTTTTATTTTTATTATTTGAGTAATTTTTGGTGCAATGCCGGTATTTTTGCTTGTCTTGAATTCACGTCAGATTGGGCGGTGACGGTGTTTTATCTGCCAACGGCCATTGGCTTGCTTATCATTGGAGCGGGAGTTCTTATGGGCCGTAAGCCTTAAATCGTTTTGAAAATATCTGCGGTTTCACGTTTGATAAATTCAACGCGTTCTTCAATGGGGCCCGTGGGCACATCAATCAGCTGGTAGCCAAGCTTGGTGTAAGTGGCAACCATCGCTTCATATGTGGCAACAGCAACATCAAAGCTCTGCTTGCGCTCTTCATCTTGCGCGTAAATCTCCTGCCAATGCGGCAGAATAAAAACTTTACGATTATAGCTATAGTGCTCAGCAGCTTTTAAAAAATGTGCAGGTACGGCCAAGCCGGACAAATGCAAATAGCCGATAATATCCGGTACGCCGCGGTCAAAAAACATCGGTGCCCCATTTTTCACAGCCATGTGCCATGAGCGCATCTCCCAGCCGAGCATTTGTTCAGCAAAACCTGCAGGGTCAAGCCATGGCAGAAAAGGGCCGTCAATCAGGTTTTGGGATTGGATAATGCCTCTGCCAGCCTCATCGGAGCAAGCGTAGCCTTGCTGTTGCAGAGCTTCCAATAGGGTGGTTTTACCAGCTCCCGGGCCCCCGGTCAGAATAATGAACTGATCAGAAACGTGCTTCATTGAAAAACCTCTTGATTTGAAGATGCGGAGGAAGCGTTAGCGGTTTAAATCCCATGACTCGTGAAGTGCGTTCAGTTCATTGGCTGAATATATTTCAACGAGCGGTAATTGGGTTGCGCGCAACAGTTGGGCGTATTTTTTATCGCTGTCTTTGGTTTTGAAGATGATCCAGTCGATCATGCTCCATTTGACACTATCTTGTGCGCCATCCAGATGACCGGCACGGTCGGCATTGTTAATGAG
>JAEWHQ010000256.1 GCA_023387715.1 Pseudomonadota bacterium
TGGCGCGATATTATTCTGGTGACGGGTGGTCTCTTCCTTGTGTGGAAAGCAACCAAAGAAATTCACCATACTGTCGACCCGGAAGCACAAAAAGACGCGTCTGTTTCCAGCGCTGTCACCATGACAATGGGTGCTGCCATTGTGCAAATCCTGTTGCTTGATCTGGTGTTCTCGGTAGACTCGATCATCACCGCTGTTGGCATGACCGATGAAATCGCCATTATGGTGATTGCAGTTCTGGCCGCTGTTACCGTGATGATGCTGGCCGCTGATCCGCTTTCAAAGTTCATTGCCGCCAATCCGACAATCGTTATGCTGGCGCTAGGCTTCTTGCTGATGATAGGTATGACATTGATTGCTGACGGTTTCGGCTATCATGTGCCGAAAGGCTACATCTATGCCGCTATGGGCTTCTCTGCTTTAGTGGAAGCGCTCAATATGCTGGCACGCCGCAGACGCAAACAATCAGGCGCGTCATAACATTCAATAAAAAAGGCCGCTCGGTAGAGCGGCCTTTTTAAATATCCATCTTAAAAGCGTTAGCCTTCAATCTCTTCGCGCAGCATTTCCAGCTCCAGCCATTCCTCTTCAAACGCATCGCTTTCGCTGCGCTTTTTCTCCAGTTCGGCGGCAACCTTGGCAAAAAGATCAGGATTTTTTGCATAAAGCTGCGGGTCAGCCATTTTGGCTTCCAGCACATTGATCTCTTTAGATAAAGCATCAATCTTGCCCGGCAATGTTTCGAGCGCAAATTTCTGCTTGTAAGAAAGCTTGCGCTTTTCATCACGCTTTGGCGCCTGAGCCGCTGTGCCATCATTGCTAGCCGCAGCGCTTGCAGCCTTTGCCACCTGACGTTTGGCGATCGCCTGCTCTTTACGCTGCGCCATCATATCGGCATAGCCACCGGCATATTCCAGCCAGCGCCCGTCACCTTCCGGCGCAATCACCGATGAAACAGTGCGATCAAGAAAATCACGATCATGGCTGACCAGAATAACAGTGCCGTTGAAGGCTGAAACCAGCTCCTGCAACAGATCAAGCGTTTCCATATCAAGATCGTTGGTCGGTTCATCGAGAATGAGCAGGTTGGCCGGACGAGAGAGAACCCGCGCCAGCATCAAACGTGCCCGCTCACCACCGGAAAGCTCGCGGATTGGCGTGCGTGCCTGTTCCGGCTGGAACAGGAAGTCTTTCATATATGAAACCACATGGCGCTGCTCACCATTGACTATCAGGCTTTCGCCACGACCATCAGTCAGGTAATGCGCCAACGTATCATCCAGATTAAGGCTTTCACGCTTCTGATCAAGCTCCGCCATTTCCAGATTAACGCCCAGGCGCAATGTGCCTGAATCAGGCGCCAATTGTCCGGTCAGCATCGAAAGCAATGTTGTTTTACCGGCACCGTTTGGCCCCACAAGACCGATACGATCACCGCGCTGCACACGGATGGAAAAATCTTTCACCAGCACACGCTCACCATAGGCTTTGTTCAAGCCTTTGGCTTCAATCACCAGTTTGCCGGATTCTTTACTGTCGCTTGCAGCCAGCACAGCTGTGCCTTGCGCTTTGCGATGATTGCGAAACTCAGCTCGCATCGAATGCAATTCGCCAAGACGGCGCATATTACGCTTACGGCGTGCGGTCACACCATAGCGCAGCCAATGTTCTTCACGCACAATCTGACGACCAAGCTTGTGCAGATCGCGTTCTTCTTCTTCCAGTATTTTGTCACGCCATTCTTCAAAATGCGCAAAGCCTTGCTCGATGCGACGTGTGACGCCACGATCCAGCCAAATGGTGGAGCGGCTGACATTTTCTAAAAACCGACGGTCATGGGAAATCAGCACAATCGCCGAGCGGATCTGGCGCAACTCATCTTCCAGCCATTCAATCGTATTAAGATCAAGATGGTTGGTTGGTTCATCCAGAAGCAAAACATCAGGCTGCGGGGCAATCACCCGCGCCAATGCCGCACGGCGCGCTTCACCACCAGATAATTGCTGCGGTGTTTCTTCACCCGTCAGCCCCAGATGTTCCAGCAAATAGGTCACCCGATGCGGATCATCCGTCGGCCCCAAACCTGCTTCTACATAAGCGCGCACATTGGCAAAGCCATCCATATCAGGAGACTGTGCCAGATAACGGATGGTTGCGCCCGGATGTTTGAAAACTTCGCCACTAGTTGGCTCAACCATGCTGGCTGCAATTTTCAAAAGTGTGGATTTACCAGAACCATTACGTCCGACCAGCGCAATGCGCTCACCTTCAGTGACCGACAAGCCAGCATCCTCAAGCAGCGGTGTGCCGCCAAATGTCAGTTTAATCTGGTCAAGACGTAAAAGTGGTGGTGGTGCCATGGATAATGATTACTTCTTTTCAGGTGCTTTTTTCAAAAGCAAAGGTCAACTGCACTGCTTGTCGTCGAGAAAGAGCCTTCTGTCAAATAACGTCTCATTCCCTCAGACAAAAAATAACCGGCACTTACCAAAAAACTTGCCTTCGCACACAAAAAAACAGGTCGGAAAATCCGACCTGTTTCTAATAGTTTAAAGCCAGGCTTGCAAATAAATGCCCGGTTAAGGTGCTATTATTGGCAAGGAGCTTCATAGACGCGGCCATATGGGTCGCGATATTTACAATATTGTACTCCATTGCGGGTTGTGGATGCACCCAGCAATGTACCGGCAACCGCACCGATAGCTGCACCGGTCAGCGCGCCACGGCCATTGCCGCCAATTGCACCACCAGCCAATGCACCAATTGCTGCACCGCCAACACCATAACCAGCTGTGCGCTGCTCATTGGTTGTGCAAGCAGCGGTTGAGAATGCGAGCAATCCTGCGACTGCAATCATAGTAAGACGTGATTTCATGGAAGAAATCTCCCTTTATACGTTGAAAACCACCGACCTTGCGTCCCCAATTCGGCGCTTGCAGGTAGTCCTGCTGCGGCTAGCTTACATTATATTAGCTGTTGTTCGTCAAGTCTTTTCATGACGGTTTTGCGATAAGTATTGCGTGACCTAAACGCAAAGAAACGCAAAGAGTTCCACGCACAATGTTAGAAACTGTCAAAGACGAGCCCAAAGGCAGCGTAATTTTGTCTAAAGGCCATTCTGCTTGCTCAATTGTCAGGCCTTCAAGCTGTGAAAAGCTCAAAATGCTGAAAACTGAACCATCCGGCAGATCATATTGATAACTGCCCGGCACCAGTGGCATGGCTTCTTCAAAACCACTTGATAGCAAAATCTGACGGCCTTCAATGGTATGTCTTGTGGCCATTGTCAGATGTAAAAGCGTGTGGTCAGTGCGTTCGCCACCAAAAGCACCGCATAGAATCACACGGGTTGCACCTAAACGATAAGCCTCGTTGAGCGCCAATTCGCCATCGGTCATATCTTTGGCAACCGGAAAAGTCTGGCGCGGCACGTCTTTGAATTTTTCCAACAGATCAGGGGCGGTGGAATCAAAATCACCCAGCCATAATTCCGGCACCACACCTAAACAAAGTGCATGGCGCATACCGCCATCAGCAGCTAAAAAGCGTGCGCCTTTAATCTGGGCGCGCAAGCGATCCGTGACGGCAAGATCACCGCCGAGAAGAATGACAAATGTGCTCATAAAATTGCTCATAACATGCACATCCCGCCCCGAGAAGCTCCTTTACGCATGACTTGCGATAAGCCTTGGAAATGCTTAATATAAAGCTGCTCTAACGGGGTGCCTGCTGTTTTCACAGCAGGCTGAGAGGCCGCTATATCCGGCTAACCCGCTGAACCTGATCCGGTTTGTACCGGCGGAGGGATTAGATGCTGTCAACTTCCGACGCATGATCCTTTTGAACCAGATAACTCAAGGAGACGCATTATGCGGCTGTTGTCTTTACTCGCCTCGTCCGCGGCTATCATGCTGAGCATGGCTCATGCAGCACAGGCAAAAGATACCCTCACCGTTTACACCTATGATAGCTTCACGTCCAAATGGGGGCCCGGACCTGTTGTTAAAGAAAATTTTGAAGCGGTCTGCGATTGCGAGGTTAAATTCGTAGCAGCCGCCGATGGTGTAGCGCTGCTTAACCGGTTGAAACTGGAAGGCGCCAAAACCGAAGCTGACATCGTGCTTGGCCTCGACAATAACCTCATAGCGGACGCCCATAAATCAGGCCTTTTTGCTCCAAGTGGCATTGATCTGGCCCAAATCAATGTGCCGGGCGATTTTCAGGATGATGTTTTCGTACCCTATGATTACAGCTATTTCGCTGTTGTCTATGACAGCGAGAAAATGCAAAATCCGCCTAAGAGCCTGAAAGAACTGGTTGAAGGCGATGCTTCTCAGAAAATCGTGTTGCAAGATCCGCGTACCTCGACCCCCGGTCTTGGCATGTTGCTCTGGATGAAGGCAGTTTATGGTGATGAAGCCGCCGGTAAATGGGAGCAGCTGCAAAAGCGCATCCTCACTGTCACACCGGGCTGGTCGGAGGCTTATGGCCTGTTCACCAAAGGCGAAGCGCCGATGGTGCTTTCTTACACCACCTCGCCCGCCTATCATGTGATTGCTGACAAAACCAACCGCTATCAGGCACTGGCTTTCGAAGAAGGGCATTATTTGCAGGTGGAAGTGGCTGGCATGACCAAAACGGGTGAGAAAAACCCGCTCGCCAAACAGTTTTTGGCTTTCATGCTTGAACCCGGTTTTCAGGATGCCATTCCGGAAACCAACTGGATGTTCCCTGTAGCCAAAACATCCAAGCCGCTTGATCCAGCCTTTGATGCACTGGTAAAACCTGCAAAAACCTTGCAAATCTCATCCGAAGATGTCGCCGCCAATCGTAAAGATTGGATCGACGAATGGCTGAACGCCTCAAGTAAATAAAAGCGGATAAATGCAAGTGCGTCGATATAAATCCTCCATCATAAAACCTTTAGGCGGGAGCTTTGCTCTCGCCTTTTTGGGGCTATTGGCAGGCGGCGCACTTTTATCACTTGCATGGTTAGCAGTCGGCGAAGGCTCGGTCTTTGCCAATTTTGATGCCTATGTCTGGCGCATCACCCGTTTCACGCTTTTGCAGGCATTGCTGTCCAGCCTGCTGTCCGTCGCTGTAGCTATTCCGCTGGCACGCGCTTTACATGCATCGCATGACTTTTATGGCCGTGCCCTTATTTTACGGCTCTTTACCCTGCCTTTGGTGCTGCCTTCGCTGGTGGCCATTTTAGGTATCACCGCCATTTATGGCCGCAACGGCCTGATCGCTTATCTTTTCGATTTGAGCGGCAGTTCCTTTGTACCCAATATATACGGTCTTACCGGTATTTTGCTGGCACATGTGTTTTTCAATATGCCGCTGGCAGTAAGGCTTATTTTAGCCAATCTGGAAACCATTCCTGCGGATTACTGGAAACTATCCGCGCAATTGGGTATGAGCAATTTTGCGCGTTTCCGGCTGGTTGAATGGCCTGTCATCCGGCGTAATCTTTCCGGTATTGCCGGTTTGATTTTCATGCTCTGCATCACTTCCTTCACTACCGTTTTAACCCTTGGCGGCGGCCCGCGCGCCACCACGCTGGAAGTTGCGATCTATCAGGCACTGCATTTTGATTTTGATCTGACCCGCGCTGTGGCCCTCACGCTGATGCAGCTTGTTTTGACACTTTCAGTTCTGGCATTGTTACGTTTTTTCGGGCGGCCGAGCGAAGAGGGATTTTCACTGCAAATCACGGCCAAGCGCTATGACAATGTCAAAATACAAACACGTCTTTGTAATTATGCCATCATACTGATTGGCTTTATCTTTATTGCCAGTCCGGTGATTGGCATTGTGGCTTCTTCTTTCATGGCCGATTTTTCACAACTGCTCAGTGAAGCGGCGGTTTGGAATGCGATTTTCACCAGCCTCTGGCTTGGCGCTTCATCGGCATGTTTATCGGTGCTGCTTTCCTGCGCGCTGGTCATTGCGCGTAAATATAGTGCCAGCCAAACACTCAATATCAAACCACGCTCCTTAACGCGCTTTTATCAAAATGCGCTTGAAACCGGCTCCAGCCTGATACTGGTTGTACCGCCCATTATCTTAGGCGCAGGCTGGTTCATTCTGTTGCGCAATTTCGGTAACCCGTTTTCCTTTGCCGCAGCGATGGTCATAACCGTCAATGCGGCAATGGCGATGCCTTTTGCCGTGCGTCTCATCCGCCCTGCATGGGACAATGCTGCCGCCAAACACAATCAATTATGCGCGCAACTTGGCATTTCAGGCATCAGCCGTTTACGCCTGATCGACTGGCCGGTGATGCGCCAACCAGCCATTATCGCCTTTGCTTTTGCCTTTGCACTCTCTTTAGGCGATCTTGGCACCATCGCGCTTTTTGGCAGTGACGCGCTCACGACACTGCCCTATTTATTGCTGCAACGCATGGGCAGTTATCGCACTCTTGATGCTGCGGGACTTGCGCTTATCTTAAGTGTTCTCTGCCTTTTCCTGATGATGATTGCCGATCGCACGGCCAAGGCCAATCTTAATAAGAAAGCTGATTAATGCCGATTATCATTGATGATGTGCTGTTTAACTATGGTGAAATGCAGATGCACTTTGACACAAAGCTGCCTGCAAACCGTATCACATCCATTATCGGCCCCAGCGGTTCGGGTAAATCAACCCTGCTCAACATCATTGCCGGTTTTGAAAAACCGCTGAGCGGCAAGGTGATCATTGATGGTGAGGATATGAGCAATCTTGCACCATCTGAGCGCCCTGTATCGATGGTGTTTCAGGATAATAATCTGTTTGCCCATCTGGATGTGGCGCAAAATGTCGGGCTTGGCCGTTCCAGCCGTTTGAAATTAACACCATCCGACCATATCGCTGTTTCAAAAGCCATTGAGCGCGTCGGTTTAAAGGGCAAAGAACATCGCAAGCCTGAAG
>JAEWHQ010000261.1 GCA_023387715.1 Pseudomonadota bacterium
CTCTCACGGGGTTGCCCACATGGGTTGTCTTTTTGTCAGTCGTGACATTTGAAGATTAATTTGAAAGCAATCAGAATCATGAAAAGTCTGATTTTTCCCAAACAAAACAATAGGCGCAATAAGACCTGCGCCCAAGTTAGCTGCATATAGGTTGTATTTTGTACAAGAGTCAAGAAAATTCACCTTTTCTATGCAAAATAGGTCTTGTCTAATTCGTCGTTCCCCGCTATTCAGCGAGCCACACGATATTAAAAGCGTCAGACGCTGAAATGATTGTGTATTTCAAGCAGTAAAGCGGCTTGATTTGCGGAGAGATGGCTGAGTGGTTGAAAGCACCGCACTCGAAATGCGGCATGGGGGCAACTCCATCGGGGGTTCAAATCCCTCTCTCTCCGCCAGATATTTATCAAAAGTAATCAATATAGATATTAGCAGCTTCACATTTTAAATGTGTACGCTTTGCCGCCCCACAAGAAAAAGACATATTATGCTTTTTTTTGAAGAGCAGTATGAATATCTGCCAGAAAAGACACCTTATAAAATATCAGAAATCAAAAACTATTCCATTTTTATCAAGTAATATTTTTGTAAAAATCAGATTTTATTCATCCAACTTAATATAAAACATCAATTTAAAGAATTAAAACAATACACAAACAGCATAATCATTGCCTTGTCTCAGATGTAAGCGTAATCTCATCAACCAACATCACAGCCAAGGATCAGCCTCATGCCAAGCTCCACGGTAACACAAGCCTCAGTTCTTACGCGCAGAGGTTTTTTATTAGCGACAGCAGCAACCTCCGCGCTCTCACTGGCTCCGCTGCCGGCATGGGCACTCACATCCCGCTTTGAGGTCAATGCATTCCTTGCCCTTTCTGAAAAGGAAACGGGGCAAACCGGCCTGCCAAAAGATGACGCAGCAGCAATGCTGAAAATCTATTCCGATCTCGGCAAAGAAAAAGCGCTTGCTGATTTGGCAAGCGGCCAAAAAAATCAGGATTTAGCCAACTCTCTTGTAACAGCTTGGTATACGGGCGAATCCCCTAACCCGGAGGATTTGCAGGTTTTGGATTATACCGACACACTCATCTGGCAAGCGATGGATTACACCAAGCCGATGGGCTATTGCGGCGGTGCCGTAGGCTATTGGGCTGAACCGCCCGAAGCATGATTTGCCAATCACTCATTCAAATCCCGCCAATCAAGAAGCAAGGATTTCCCCAATGACCCAAGATATTTCGGTTGATATTCTGATCATCGGGAGTGGCATTGCCGGCGCACTTGCCGGTGCAAAACTGGCACAAAAAGGCCTCAAAGTTGCCTTTCTGGAAAGTGGCAAACGCGTCGACCGTTCAGATGCTGTTGAAACATTCTGGAATGCAACCATCAAGGTTCCGGAATCCGCTTATCCGAACGATCCAACAGCACCGCATCCATTAACCCACAGGATCGGAGATTACTATCAGCAAATGGGGCCGGAAAATTTCAAGTCCACCTATATCAAAGTGGTGGGAGGAACGACTTGGCATTGGCTGGGCACCACACTGCGGAATGTGCCGGCTGACTTTAAAATGAAGTCTCTTTATGGCCATGCGGTAGACTGGCCGTTTGATTATGCGGCACTTGAACCATTTTATCTGGCAGCTGAGCAAGAAATCGGAGTTTCCGGCGACAGTGACGATGATCTCGGCTCACCGAGATCCGGCAGTTTTCCAATGCCGATGATCCCACAAACCTATTTAGATAAATATTTCACCAAAGCGCTGGAGGGGTCAAAATATCAAGTCCGCTCCACCCCGCAGGGCCGGAACTCTGTCACGAAGGACGACCGTCCGGAATGCTGTGGCAATGGTTCTTGCATTCCCGTTTGTCCGGTACAGGCGAAATATGATGCTACAATTCATCTCGATCAAGCCGAAGCCGCAGGCGCTGTTATCTATGAACAAACCACTGCGACACGTTTAAACCTCGCCAAAGACGGCCAGATTGGCTCTGTTGATTTCCGCCGTGCTGACGGCACCACCGGTACGGCAAAAGGCAAAGTGGTGGTGGTCGCCGCCCATGCAATCGAAACGCCGCGCTTATTATTAAATTCTGCACAAGAGGGAGCGGCAAATGGCATTGCTAACAGCTCCGACCAAGTCGGCCGCAATCTGATGGATCACCCCAGCAAACTAAGCTGGGCTGAAACACCTGAACCGGTCTGGCCCTATCGTGGCCCGCTTTCCACTTCAGGAATAGAAAATCTTCGTGATGGTGATTTCCGCAAAAACTACGCCGCTTTCCGGATAGAAATCGGCAATGACGGCCACAATTGGCCGACAGGTGCACCATTATCGACAGCTGCTGAATTAATAAGCCAAGGCTTGCGCGGAACAGAGCTGGACGCTGCCATCAAAAATAAAACAGCACGACATATCCGCCTCGCTTCCCTTGTGGAGCAATCCCCAGAAGCCAGTAACCGAGTCACACTTGATCCGGATAAACGCGATGCCAATGGCGTGCCGCTGCCGCGCATTCATTATGATTATTCCGACTATACGCGTGCAGGATTGGACGCTGCCGAAAAAGCACATAATGAAGTGTTTGCCGCCCTCAAAGCAACGAATGTCAATCATGCCAAGGATATCAATGGATCCGGACATGTTATTGGCACAGTGCGTATGGGCACAGATGCTTCAAGTGCGGTCGTGGATGCGGATTTGCGTAGTTTTAATCATCGCAATTTATTTTTATTAGGTTCTGGAACATTCCCAACCTCAGCGACGGCAAACCCGACCCTTACAATTGCAGCCTTATCACTGCGGGCGGTCAATGCCATTGCCGCAACAGTGAAATAGGCGTGATGTCTTTTGGCAGCCTTCTTGCCAAACATCATCGAAATCTGCTTGCGAATAATAAAAATGGCGATCGATAAAAATCGATCGCCTATAAAGATTTAAGTGAAAAGCTGTTCTTTTATCTCTTCAAAAATTTCTCATTCGCATTGGTTGCCCACCCCAATGACAGTACCAACACCAGAATAACAATCATATTAAAGAAGAAGCGATCATAGGGCATCGGGAAGTAAACAAACTTACCGAGCATTCCGATAACCATTGCAAATGCTATACCGTTCAATCTGGTGATTTGTGTTTTCATTCCCGCTTTTGCCATGCCAACCCACGCAACCAGCGATACCAGCAGCATGGATGGCCAACTTTCCAGATAAAGCGCCAGTAAAACACCACGAATATATGCTTTGATAAGCAGAATGATTGAAAAATCCGGTTTGAAGCCGGTTAGTGAAGGCTGCATTTCAATACAAGTAAAATAGAGATGAGCCCACCAGCCGATATGACCGGCTGATTTAGAAATATAAAGACCAGCAATCACCGAGACCACAAAAGCGACCAATAGCGGCAGTTTACGCCAGCCGAAGAGCACTGCCGCAATCAATAATGCGAAGGTCATAATGATATTATCAGGCCGGATCGTAAAGGCCAGCATCAGCAAAAGCGCTGCGAGCCAATCGCGTTCACGTATAAATGCAGCAATTGCAGCAAAAGATAATGCAGCTAACACAATATCAGGAAATACCGCAGACGTCATAGGCCCATAGCCTGCAAGCAGCAGTGCCGGTGCAACCAATAATCCTGCCTGAAGCGCATTATAATAAGCAAGGAGCCCAAGAATAATGACACCGACGACAATAGCCGCGGTTATACTAATCAAGTGTCCACCCAACACCAAACCTGTATATGGCTCGATCAAACGCAATAGCTGCACATAACCTGCTTTAACATTATACATCGGTAGTTGTGACGCAAAACTCTCAGGGCTTTGCCATTGCGCCTGGCGATAGCTACCACCATTTTGAAGCGCATTCAGCTCATGTTCGTCCGTCACCGCGCTGACCTGACGCCATGTTTCCGTATGAAGTGCGACAGGATCAGGGTATCGGTTCTCAAGAGCGGTTGCTATGTAGGGGATCATATCCCAATTATTATCCGGCTTGGTCACAGAGTAGATTACTGTCGTAGCCATCGCTACCAGAATAGCCAAAGCGCCGGCGACCTTAGAAAGCCGATGCACGAGTTCGTTTGACCACATGCCCTCCTGCAACCGAAGAACCGTATCAATCAGTCGTTCATTTCTATTCATGCCTCGATAGCCCCCAAGCTTATCACCGTCTTCGTCTCTCTATCATTTCCCGATGCATTTTCCAGTGAAAAGATGAATGCACTATTCCTCTTTTTTCTCCAGTTATTTGAAAATTTGCAGTAGAAGCAATTTCAGTACGATATTCATTAGCAATACCGCCTGTTAAAATTTAGTATGATTTAAATTCAAAAGAGCTTTTCTTCAATGCAACCAATACAAGCTCTTCAAATCCTATCTTTTGCCTAGATATATTGCATGGAAGCCTGTAAAGGGTTTAACAATTCGCGTTGGGGGACATTGATGTGGTAGAAAGCCAGCCTTTTAAAACAGGCTTACCTTTGGTCGTTGATCTGGATGGCACCCTGATTGCTTCCGACCTGCTTTGGGAAAGCCTTTTTGCGCTATTGAGCAAAAACATACTTTATATTTTTGTTCTTCCCTTCTGGCTTGTTAAAGGCAAGGCTTTCTTAAAAACCGCTATTGCCGAACGGGTTACATTGGAGGCTGCATCTCTCCCTTATCGTCAAGATTTTTTGAACTTTCTGCTGGATCAACATCAAGCAGGGCGCAAACTCATATTGGCTACAGCGTCCGCACAAAAATTTGCGCAGGCTGTGGCTGAACATCTGGGTATTTTTGATAAAGTTTTTGCCACCGACATCCGCAATAATTTGTCATCCCATCGTAAGGCAGCGCTATTAGTCAAACATTATGATGATAAAAGCTTTGATTACGCAGGCAACAGCCGTGATGATCTGGCCGTTTTTGCGGTTTCAAATCAAGCAATTATCGTAGCGCCGGACAGAGCAGCCGCCCGCTATCAAAAGAAATATCAGGCCAGATTATTTCCGGCTCCGACAGTATCTGTGATGACATTCCTGAAGATGCTCAGAGTGCATCAATGGTTGAAAAATATTCTGATCTTTGTGCCGGTCATTCTGGCGCATGAGCTTCTTAACGGCCCTATTTTTATAGCCATCATCGCAGCTTTCTTAGCATTTTCTGCCGCAGCATCGGCTATTTATATCATCAATGATCTGCTCGACCTGCCATCAGACCGCAAACATCTGAAAAAGCGCAACCGCCCTTTAGCAAGTGGCGCCACTTCCATTCCTTGCGGCCTTATCACCTCAACAATTCTCCTCTTTATTGCGGCGATTACATGCTTTGTCCTGCCACTGGAATTTGCAGCCGTTCTTGGGGTTTATGTTCTGACAACATTTGCCTATTCCTTATTCATCAAACGCAAAATGCTGGTAGATGTTATATGTCTGGCAGGACTATACAGCCTGCGCCTTCTGGGCGGCATGGCAGCAAGCGGCATTGAGCAATCGTTTTGGCTCATGGCCTTTTCCATGTTTTTCTTCCTGTCACTGGCTTTGGTGAAGCGTTATGTTGAGCTCGCCAATTCAACTCTGATGGTCAAAGACAAACTGGCAGGCCGCGGCTATCGTCCTGAAGACCGCGATATTGTCGGCCAAAGTGGTGTGGCGTCCGCTTTCACTGCCGCATTAGTATTGGCTCTTTATATTAATAGTGATCAAATTTTAGTCCGATATAGTCATCCATGGATGCTATGGCCGCTTGGCCCTATCGTGCTCTATCTTAATGTCCGTATCTGGATTCTGGCACACCGTGGTGAAATGGATGAGGATCCGGTCGTCTTTCTCGCCACCGACTGGCGCAGCCAGCTTGTTATTTCTATCGGTGTCATTTGCTTCCTCATTGCAGTGATGCCCTAATGAAACAAGACTTCAACAGTTTTGGACGCATTCACCGACAAAAGCGTCATGCTTTACCATTTGAACGCTTTAACATGTCGCCTGAAACAATAGGCGGCAATGATGGAAGCCTGTTGCCTTTCGGCAATGGGCGCTCCTACGGTGACAGTTGCCATAATGATCAGGGATTACTGATTGCGATGCGTGATCATGCACGCATCATCAACTTTGATCGCGACAACGGCATTTTAGAAGCTGCAAGCGGCATAACGCTGGAAGAAATCATATCAGCCGTCGCGCCATCCGGTTTTTTTCTGGCTGTCACGCCGGGTACAAAATTCGTCACGCTTGGTGGCGCTATCGCCAATGATGTGCACGGCAAAAACCATCACTTGCGCGGCACATTTGGCTGCCATGTTGATAGCTTTCAACTGTTGCGCTCCGATGGTCAGATTTATCTATGTTCACCTTCAGAAAACGAAGCTCTTTTTCGTGCAACCATTGGCGGCATGGGACTGACAGGTATCATTATTTCTGCCCGTATCCGGCTGATGAAAACCGGCTCTCTGGACATTATTGAAAAGATCACCCCTTTTAATAATTTGGAGCATTATTTTGACATTGCTGAAGCCAATGATGCTGAAAATGAATATGCGGTGGCATGGCTTGATCAGCTGGCTAGCGGCAAAAAAACCGGCCGCGGTGTCTTGATTGCCGGCAACCATGCAGACAATGGCAATTTTGCTGTCAAAAAGCGTAGATTTTCACCAGCTGTCCCGTTTGAAATGCCGTTTTCCATGCTGAACCGTTTCAGCCTGACAGCTTTTAACTATGCTTATTTCAAAGCTAAAAGTGGCAACAGTGCTCCGCATTTAACCGGGATGAATAGTTTTTTCTATCCACTTGATGGCGTAAAGCACTGGAACCGGCTTTATGGGCGCGCCGGTCTGTTTCAGCATCAAAGCGTAATTCCTTTTGAAACAGCGCGCAAAGCCATCGCCTCTTTATTGCAGGCGGCCAGTGAAGCTGGTCAGGCCTCCTTTCTGACTGTGCTCAAGCGGTTTGGTTCGATCTCTTCACCCGGGATTTTATCATTTCCGCGAGCAGGCTATACTTTGACACTGGACTTTCCCAATAAGGGGATTAAAACGCTGCAATTATTAGACCGTCTGGACGCAATCACCATAGATTCCGGCGGTCGCGTTAATCCATACAAAGACCATCACATGAGTGCCGCATGCTTTAAACAAGGCTTTGCGCAATGGCAGACACTGGAAACTTTACGGGATCCGGCCTTCTGCTCTGATTTTTGGTACCGTACAGCTTTAGCTGGACAAAACTAAACATGACGGCTTTAGCCGGATCAATGTTTTTTGGGGGTAGCATGAAATATATACCGTTTATTTTATTCACGGTCATGACCAATGCGGCTGCGCAATTGCTGCTCAAATACGGCATGATTTCGCTTGGTTCTATCAGTTTTTCGGCCGAAACACTCATTCAACGCATTTTTCAGATCGTCTTTAATCCATGGGTTTTTGCAGGTCTTGTAACCTTTGTCATTTCCATGGCTTCACATCTTTATGTGCTCTCAAAAGTTGATCTTTCCTTTGCCTACCCGTTCTTGAGCCTCGCTTATGTGATGGTCGCGCTGCTAGCATGGTGGCTATTCAACGAAGACTTAGGCACTTTGAAAATTGCCGGCATTATTTTCATCTGCATCGGCACCATTTTAATCGCACAAAGCGGTAGTGGTAACAGCCAGCAATCAGCATCCACATCGCAAACTGCTACAAAGATATCGAGCGGAGTTTAAAATGAGACATATAATCTTTGGCGGCGACGGGTTCGTCGGACGTTATCTTGCACCGCTTTTACTCGCTGACGGACATGAGGTCATTGTCGCGGATATCGTAAAAAGTGATCTGGCGCATTATGATAAAGCGCAGTTCATTCATACGGATGTGACCGAACCGGAAGCGATTGCACGGCTGAATATCCAGCCGGACGACATGGTTTATAACTTGTCAGCCAAAATGCTCTCGCCGCTGCAAGTTCGTGCCAAACGTCATGATTTCTTCTTTCCGGTTAATTATTACGGCACAGAAAACATCATTAAAGCTATGGATGCGGCTGGCGCCACCCGTCTGGTACATTTCACCACAGACATGGTTTATGGCCATACTTATTCCTGGCCGCAAACAGAAGAGCATCCTGTTGCGCCATTGGGCGAATATGGCTGGTCAAAACTTAAAACCGAAGAACTGGCAGCTGAATGGCGCACAAAGGGTATGAATATTACGCTTTTCCGCCCTCGCCTCATCATCGGACCAGGCCGTCTGGGCATTCTTGAAAAGCTCTTCAAACTGATTGATTACAATCTTCCTGTGCCGATGATTGGCTCAGGAAAAAATCCTTATCAGTTTATTTCCGTGTTTGATTGTGCAAGCGCTGCTTACGCCGCGTATAAAGCCGGCGTGCCGAATGAAGTTTATAATTTAGGTTCGCTCAATCCGCCGCCAGTACGCAAGTTGTTGGGTGATCTGGTCAAACATGCAGGCTCCAAATCCATATTGCTGCCAACACCGGCATGGGCTGTCAAACGCACCTTGGATTTCCTCGACTGGCTCAATAAACCGCTGATGGATCCGGAGCAATATCTCATCGCAGACGAAATGTGCGTATTGGATGTTTCCAAAGGCGAACGCGAACTTGGCTGGGTGCCGCAATATCGTGACGAAGACATGCTAATTGCTGCTTATAGTGAATATCGCACCAAACTATCCGGCAAACTGCCTCATGATCAGGCACCTTTAAAGGCTGCATAAGGGTTTTTACCATGACGAATGATATCGCCGGATCGGCCAAGCCTAATTATACACCAAAGCCGGATTTGCTCAGTGTTGAGCAAGCCAAGGATATGGGCATTGCGCAGATGACAGAATTGTTCACTGCCCATCTCAATCCCGGCCAGCTCCATTTTATGAAGCTTCTGGGCTTCCATAAAATTAAAATCGAGCGCGCCGAAGGCATGTATTATTACGATCAGAACGGTCGTAAAATTCTCGACTTTTTCGGAGGCTTCGGTTCTTTGGCATTCGGCCACAACCACCCGCGCATTTTGCAAGCCCGCCGCCAGTTTCAGGAAGAACAGCGCCATGAAATCGCCATTGCTTTCATGTCGCAATATGCAACCGCTTTAGCCTATGACATAGCCGCCTGCTCACCGGGCGACCTTGACATGGTTTTCTTAGGCTCTTCCGGTTCCGAAGCCATGGAAGCGGCAATCAAAGTGGCTGAACGCGCAGCAGGCCCAGACCGGCCAAAAATTGTTTACGCGGAAAATTCTTTCCACGGCAAAACCAAAGGCGTTTTATCTGTCACTGATGGCGCGCTTTATCGTGGCGAGTTTGAACTGGTCGACAATACAGTCAAAATTCCTTTCGGCAATATTGAAGCCGTTGAAGAACTTTTCAAATCTGATCCGAAAATCGGCGTCATTGTTTTGGAAACCGTGCAAGGCGGCGGCGGCATCATTCAGGCTGAGCCTGAATATTGGCAGAAACTGCGTGCGCTTTGCGATCAATATGGCGTCATCTGGGTTGCCGATGAAGTGCAATGCGGCCTTGGTCGCACCGGCAAGTTCTACGCATTTGAACATTACGGCGTCATACCGGATGTAACCGCGCTGGCAAAATCATTGGGCGGCGGTAAAACCGCCATGGCTGCCATGATCGCCCGCCGTGACATTTATATGAAAGCCTATGGCACGCCAAAAACAGCTATGATTCATGCCATGGCTACCTTTGGTGGTATTGGCGAAGCTTGTGTCACCTCCATTGAAGCGCTCAACATTCTTTATGATGAGCACCTTATTGATAATGCCGCCGAAAGCGGCGACTATCTGCTGGAGAAATTGCGCGAACTGCAACAGCGCTACCCTGCTCTTTTAAAAGACGTGCGCGGTAAGGGCATGATGGTGGGACTGGAGTTCCATGACTTCTCCCAAACCATGCCGATGGTTTTGCGGCCATTGCTTTCCATGCTTGATGATAAGCTGAAAGGCTCGCTGCCGGGCTTTATTGGTGCGCATCTTTTACGCGATCACGGCGTCCTTGTGGCCTTCACTGAATATAACCGCAACGTCATTCGCTTGGAGCCACCACTGATCTGCAAGCGTCAGCATGTCGATGAATTTATTACGGCTCTTGATGACGTGCTTGGCCGCGGCATTGTGAAAATCGTCAAAGACTTCATCACCGCACAGATCAAATAAATTCTATAAAAACAAAAAAGCCGGTTTAAACCGGCTTTTTTTACAACCATTCAAGCTTGGCACTATCCGATATTTTTGCGCGCAAATGTGTCGAATGTCTTCATGAACATTCCCATAAATTTGGCTGTATCCGCCACAAAGCCAGTCTTTGCATCCAAGAGCTTATCCACTTGTGCAAGATAGGCTTCCGGCTGTTGCAAGGTTGGCATATCCAGAAAAACCAGTGACTGGCGCAGATGA
This sequence comes from Pseudomonadota bacterium, assembly GCA_023387715.1. Taxonomy (GTDB): domain Bacteria; phylum Pseudomonadota; class Alphaproteobacteria; order Rhizobiales; family Rhizobiaceae; genus Paenochrobactrum; species Paenochrobactrum glaciei. The sequence goes on from JAEWHQ010000261.1 coordinate 10,384, forward strand.
TGATTAGCACCAAAACCTGAAATATTGCCCGGTGAACTGCTGACAACAGCTGCAGGTTTGCCGCCCCACACGCTTTTTCCATAAGGGCGTGAACCAACATCCAACGCATTTTTCAGTGCGGCAGGAACAGACCGGTTATATTCAGGCGTGACAAAAATCACTGCATCAGCTTTGGCAACTTCAGCACGGAACCGTGCCCATGGTTGCGGTGGTGTGTCGGTCTCCAGATCAGGATTATAAAATGGCAGATCACCGATCTCGACATCAGTTAAAGCCATATCATCAGGTGCAACAATTTTGAGACCATTGGCAACCTGCGAGCTGAAGGATTCTTTGCGCAGACTTCCGACCAGAACAGCGACATTCAATTTCGACATTCACACTCTCCTCTTTCACAGGAACAAGTTGTCATAACATCACTTCATTTGAGACAGCACATCATCATGCCACTACTGATAAATGCCTCAAAACTATTTTTTCAAGATAGCGATAATATCCTGATATCCACGCGCCTGAGCATGCTGCAATGCGGTCACCCCATCCTTATCCGCAATCGAAATATCAGCGCCGGCATCAACCAGCAATTTGACAATCGCTGTGTGCTTGGGACCGCCATTGCCCAGGATCACCGCTTCCAGCAGCGCTGTCCAACCCAGATTATTGACGTGATCAACATCAACGCCTGCCTTAATCAAGGTTTTCACCGTTTCAACATGCCCGCGCTCTGCCGCCGGAATTAAAGCCGTGCCACCATAGCGGTTTGTGCTTTTCAAATCAGCGCCATGGGCAAGGGTCATTTTCAAAATGTCCAAATGGCCACGCGCTCCGGCATAAAGATAGGGGCTGTCGTGAATGCTGTCTTTTGCATTCACATCTGCACCAGCATCAATCAACAGCTTTGCTGCCTCCACATGATTAGCGTGTGTCGCCACCAGCAATGCGGTTTGCCCTTGATTATTGCGGATATCAGGCTTCACGCCCGCCTTAAGCAAAGTGCTGATTGTACTCAGATCATTATCGGCTGCGGCTTTTAAAAGTTTGGTATCATTGGATTGTGACATAGCCCCTCCGATTGTCAAAAAGACGAAAGATAAAGCGATAAGAACCGTCTTAAAACCGGATTTCAAATAAAACATATCTTAAAAGCCCTCATCAATTTTAAAAATTAATATATTCAAGCTATAAAAGCTTAATTGTGACGGAAGCGCAAACAAACAGAGTCAGCCACGATAATGAGACTTCTCGGCCCACATCAAAACATGATAGGGCATGGCTCATGAGTGCTTTATCTATGCCAACCCCGATTTATCATCCGCCATTGGAGCCCTATCTCACGATCTTGCATCAAGAACGGGATTTTCTGGTGCTGAATAAACCAAGCGGACTTTTGTCTGTGCCCGGCCGCCATCCGGCTTTGTCAGATAGTTTGGCAACGCGCGTGCAAAAACAATTCCCTGAAGCGCTGATGATCCACCGGCTGGATAAAGACACATCCGGCGTTGTGCTAATGTCTTTAAACCGTAAAGCGCATGCGCTGATTGCCAATCAATTTGCCGAGCGCTCAACACAGAAATTCTATGTGGCCGAAGTTTGGGGCAACGTCAAAGAAGACAGCGGCCTTGTCGATCTGCCGCTTTGCATTGATCCGGATAATAAACCTTGCCATCATGTTGATAAGGTCAATGGCAAACCTGCACAATCACGCTGGCAGGTGCTTTCCCGCAGTGCCGATACAACACGGTTGCAATTATCACCGCTGACCGGCCGCACCCATCAATTACGCGTTCATATGAAAGCCATCGGCCATGTTATTTTGGGTGATGCGTTTTATGCGACCGGCGAAGCACTTACCCGCGCCGACCGCTTGATGCTGCATGCAGAAGAAATTACCTTTCAGCATCCCGATGGTGGCATGGTCACCTTCCGCGCGCCCTGCCCTTTTTAAAGATTTGCCCCATGTCGCAAGATACAGAAAATGATGATCTGATTGTAGATTTTGTCGGTGGCGCGGTCGGTCACCGCTTTCGCTCCAATGAAGGCCGTGGTCAGGCCTTGGCAAAAGCCGCAGGGCTTACCGGCAATATCACACCTTTTATTGTCGATGCGACAGCCGGCCTTGGGCGTGACGCCTTTTTGCTGGCATCACTGGGTGCACATGTCACGCTGATTGAACGCTCCGAAAAGATGCACAGACTCCTTGCCGAAGGCATGCAGCGTGCAGCCAATGAAGGTGGTCGTCTGGCGGAAACCATTGCACGTATGACGCTTATTCACGGCGATTCCAGCGAAGTGCTGCCTGATCTCAAACCCCAAGTGGTATTGGTTGATCCGATGCATCCGCCGCGCGGCAATACCGCATTGGTCAAAAAAGAAATGCGCCAAATCCGCGAGATTGTCGGCACTGATCCGGATGCCGAGAAACTGATGCAAGTCGCATTGGAATATGCACAAAATCGCGTCGTGCTGAAATGGCCGTTACGGGCAGCGCCTATGGAAAACATCCGTAAATTCTCGCATCAGATTTTAGGCAAAAGCACGCGCTATGACGTTTTTGTCAAAGCCAAACTTCTGCCACCACAACAAGAAACAGAATAATACCATGACCATACGCCCGATTGTCCGCTTTCCGGATGCCCGCCTGCAACAAAAAGCTGAAACCGTCACGCAATTTGACGAAGCTTTAAAAACGCTGTGCAATGATCTTTTGGAAACCATGCGCGCGGCATCCGGCATCGGCATCACCGCACCGCATATTGGTGTTTCAAGCCGCGTTGTTGTGTTGGAGCTTTCGCCTGAAACAGGGCCTAAATTTTATATCAATCCTGAAATCATTGAGGCCTCAGAAGAGATGATCCGCCATCAGGAAGGCAGCGTTTCCATGTCCGGCATGGTGGATGATGTGGAGCGTCACGCTAAAATTCGCCTGCGCTATCAGGATTTGAACGGCCAGGAACAGTTTGAAGAATCTGAAGGGTTGCTCGCTGTCTGTCATCAGCATGAAGTGGATCAGCTCAACGGCATTTTTTGGTTGCAGCGCCTCTCCCGTCTCAAGCGCGATCGCCTGATCAAACGCTATTCAAAGCTGAACCGCTAAATTTTTAAAGGCAGTTATACAACCTGCCCCGCGCACCAGCCTGATGACCATGCCCATTGGGAATTATAGCCGCCGAGCCAACCGGTGACATCCACCACTTCACCAATGAAATAAAGCCCGTTCACAGTCTTGCTTTCCATTGTCTTGGAATCAAGATCGCGGGTATCCACACCACCAAGGGTGACCTCCGCGGTTCGGTAACCTTCAGAGCCTGCCGGCTTAATGCGCCAGTCATTAATCGCCGCCTCAATACGCCGGAACTCCTTGTCCGGCATATCGGCCAGCTTGGCGAATTTCACCTGCACTTCGGCAATCGTCTGTGCCAGTTTTTTCGGCAGATGCTGTGCAAGCGCTGTTTGCAATTCCTGACGGCCATTTTGTGTGCGCTGTTGTTTCAAAGCATCCAGCACATCCACATGTGGCAGCATTGAAATTGCAATCTCGTCACCTTCACGCCAATAAGACGAAATCTGTAAAACAGACGGCCCGCTAATACCGCGATGAGTAAAAAGCATGGCCTCTTCAAAGCTGGTTTTGCCACAGCTGATTTTCGCATCCAGTGCCACACCGGCAAGTGGCTTTAAGCGTTCCAGCAAATGCGGTTCGAATGTCAAAGGCACCAAGCCGGGGCGCGTTTCCACCAAACGCAAACCAAATTGGCGCGCCACATCATAACCGAAGCCGGTTGCCCCCATTTTAGGGATGGATTTACCGCCTGTTGCCACCACAACCGAGCGGCAATTGATCTGCACATCCTCAAACTTCACCAGAAAGCCCGTATCGGTTTTCTCAATGACATCAACGCTTGTCGATAGTGCCAATTGCACCGAAAAGCGTTTCATCTCATCCAGCAGCATATCAATGATCTGTTGTGCTGAACCATCACAGAAAAGCTGACCCAGCGTTTTTTCATGATAGGCAATCGCGTGACGCTCCATCATCGCGATAAAATGGTTTTGCGTATAGCGGCTGAGAGCCGATTTACAAAAATGCGGATTTTGTGAAATGAAATTCTTCGGGCTTGCGTGCAGGTTGGTAAAGTTGCAACGACCGCCGCCGGAGATACGGATTTTCTCGCCCGCGCGTTTGGCATGATCAATCACCAGCACCGAGCGTCCGCGTTTGCCCGCCTCAATAGCGCACATCATGCCAGCCGCACCAGCTCCGATAATCACAACATCAAACGAATTCACGTCACATCTTCTCCGACTTATTCAAGTTTAAGGCGCTACAGCATGTCTCTACGACAAGAAAGTACTATTTGCTTTTTAAAGCCATTCTGCGGTTGAGCCAGCGTGGTTTCGGCAAGGTTTTATGTCGCTCAAGCTCGTGAGCCAGATAATTAAAAACATCTTGGCTCATGGACATCGCCTTTGGCGCACCTGAAGCATGGCTCACATGCATCAGCCATTGCTCTGACAAAGCCAATAATTCATCGTGCTGATTTTTCATCTCAAGCAAAAAATGCACGCGCTTTTTATCAAGGGTTATCAATTGCACGCTGACATGGATCATGTCGCCCTGATGGCATTCTTTAAAATAACCGATGCGGTTTTCGAGCGTATAAAATGTGGCCTTTGCCGCCTTTAAATAGGTTGCGCCCAAATGATGGTGCTCAAGATAGGCATTGCCTGCCTCCGAGAAAACCAGCCCATAAGCATAGTCCGCCATATGGCCGTTATAATCGACCCATTCAGGCAACACCGTCACATCCAGCGTAAATAACAAATTAAGCCCGCGGATAATCCGCTCCCTATTTCTTCGTCTTTTCTCAATCTTTGTCTTGATGCACTTTTAGAGCGGATTTTACAAACGGCATATAATTTAAAATAAACGATTGCATTTTTTTGCAATCATTATTATTTAATTAATATAAGATATTCAGGAGGTGCCCGATGGCGACGAATTCCCATATTCCGGAAGTGACAGGTTTTTACGATCCGCGTACCGGTTCGGTGCAATATGTTGTTGCCGATGTGGCAACCAAAAAATGCGCCATCATTGATCCGGTTTATGATTATGATGAAAAGTCCGGCCAGACAGCCACCCATCATGCGGATGAGCTTTTGCAATTCATACGCAAAAATAATTATACGGTTGAATGGATACTCGACACGCATCCCCATGCCGATCACTTTTCCGCAGCACCTTATTTAAAAGAGAAAACCGGCGCACTAATAGCAATCGGTGAAAAAGTACGCGAAGTACAAGAACTCTGGAAAGGCTTTTATAACTGGCCGGACTTCCCTGCTGATGGTTCACAATGGGATCACCTGTTTAGTGATGGTGAAACATTCAAAATTGGCGACTTAGACGCCAAAGTAATCCATTCTCCGGGGCATACACTCGCCTCCGTCACTTATCTGATCGGCGATGCCGCTTTCATTCACGACACATTATTCATGCCCGATAGCGGCACCGCACGCGCTGATTTCCCCGGTGGCAGTGCCAAAGCTCTCTGGCATTCCATTCAGACCATTCTGGCCTTGCCCGATGAAACGCGTCTTTTTACCGGTCATGATTATCAGGCTGGCGGACGGGAGCCATTGTGGCAATCAACCGTCGCGGAGCAAAAAGCCACCAACATTCACATGGCGCACTATTTAAATGAAGCAGATTTCATTGATGCCCGTGAAACGCGCGACAAAACACTGCCAATGCCAAAACTGATTTTACATGCATTGCAGGTTAATACGAATGGTGGACGACTGCCGGAGCCGGAAGCTAACGGAGTGCGCTATCTCAAAATTCCGCTTGATGTTTTATCAGGCGCAGCATGGGGCAAATGATGCAAGACGACCTTTCCAAACAAGCCGCCTTTATGAAAGAAAATGTGGCCGAAGCTTCAGCCTTTCTCAAAAAGCTTTCCAATCCCGACCGGTTAATGGTCGCCTGTGCACTGGTCGATGGCGAGCGTTCGGTTCGTGAGTTGGAAGATTTGCTGGATATTCGCCAGCCTGGTCTTTCGCAACAATTAGCAGAACTTCGCCAGGCGGGTCTTATCGAAGGGCGCAAAGAGGGCAAACAGGTTTTCTATCGCCTTGCCGACCCCCGTATTGAGACCTTTATACAAACTATGCACGGCCTGTTTTGTAAAACCGGAGACACCCCATCATGACCGAGTTTACTCCGCTTCAATCGCTTGGTGGCGGCATGCTGATTGGCTTAGCCGCCTGTCTGCTCATGTATTTCCATGGCCGTATTGCCGGTATCAGTGGTATTTTAGCCGGTATTCTGCCCCCATTGAGCGCTGATTGGGGCTGGCGTGCAGCATTTCTTATTGGTGCAATCGCTGCTCCGGCTTTTTTATTTTATGGCTTCGGCTTTACACCAGCCTTTGAAAGCAATGTTCCTGTTTTTGCACTGATTATCAGTGGGCTGCTGGTGGGCTTTGGTATCACAATTGGCTCAGGCTGCACATCCGGCCACGGTATTTGCGGCATCTCACGGCTCTCTGTTCGCTCCATTACAGCCACAGTCACCTTCATGCTGACCACCACAATCACCGTCTTCATTATCCGTCATATCTTGGGAGGCTTTTAAATGACCCGCATTTTATCAGCTCTGATTATCGGCCTTATCTTCGGCAGTGGTATCGCTCTCTCAGGCATGATCAATCCGGCTAAAGTGCTTAACTTTTTTGACTTTACCGGCACTTGGGATCCTTCCCTTGCATTCGTCATGGGTGGCGCCTTGATTGTTACCGCGATCGGTTATTTCTTTATCCTGAAACGTCCTGCACCTCTGCTAGATAAAAGCTTTCACCTGCCGTTAAAGCAGCAGATTGACCGACCACTCATTGCCGGTTCTGCTATTTTCGGCATTGGCTGGGGAATTGGTGGCTTTTGTCCAGGTGGCTCAATCCCGGCTTTAGGTCTCATGCAAACAGATGTTTATATTTTGGTGGGGTCAATGCTCTTCGGCATACTTATCGCCCGCATGATGCGCCGTAAAATGCAGTGCTAAAAAATGAAGAGCGTGCTTTAAAAGCACGCTCTTATTGTGAGCGGTTTAAACCTCGCAACATTCCATAAAGTTTTTGCGCCAAAACCGGATAGGCATGTTGCTCGCGCCATTTTTGCACTCTGTCCTGCCGTTCTCTTTTATCCTTGTCAGTTAACCCCATAAAATCTTCGATTCCAGCCGCGATTTCTTCAGCCGAAATGCCGCGCAATGTAAAAACCGCAGGCTCCACATCCTTAAAAATAGCCAATGGCGTTACAGCGACAGACGCCCCGCTTGTGATACCATAGCGAACCGCTCCACTCGAAGATTCAGCCGTTTTTTGATAAGGGAAAACAACCAGATCTGCTTGAGAAAGTTGATTAATACTCTCCTCGTCAGGCAAAAAATCAGTATTTACTGTAATATGATTTTGTAGCTTAAGTGCCTCAATTTTCTTTTTCGCTTCAGCAATGATCTCTGCCGATTGTGGCGCAGGATGTTCCGCATTCAACATGTTCAAATGCACACTCAATCCCTTGTCTCGTAAGATACGGACTGCATCAATCAATTCAAGAAAGCCCTTATGAGGCAAAAAGAAGCCATAAGAACTAAGTATGAAGTCTTTTTCTTTCTTATAGCGACGATTTTCAGCCCCTCGCTCTAATATCCCATGCGGAAACAAAACCGTATTTTCAGAAACACCTATTTGCTTCAAACGATTGAGATCATCATAACCATGCACCAAAATACGGGCACATCGTTTTAACTCAGGGCCTAAATCATTTAGTTTTTTATGCGGCGTCTCTTCCTGATCACGCGTAGCATGCATCATGACAACGACAATCAAACCAGCATCATTCAATTTTTTTAATAAAGCAGCTAAATAATTAAAATTATAAAATCCATAATTAAACTGGATAACAAGCGTGTTAATGCGTGCCGCCATTATCGCATCAAACAAGCGGTCATAATTTTCACTATTGTCATCATGCCAACACCGTACAACAGCGCCATCATCTGCGATTAGGTCTCCGATCGCTTCCGGTGCGAACATCCATACCGGATGATTTATAGATCGCAAAATATGCTCTGAATAAGTTGCAATCCCACAGCGGGTATTCCATGACGAAACCCAACCAAGGCGCATTTCTTTTTCTGGTAAAGCCCGTGAAAATTCTCTCGCAGCCGCCACGTTACGCTGCGCTACCTTTTCCCATGAATGACGGGATAAAAGCAACTTTCGCGCACGATCACTTCGCCTAGCAATTTCTGCCTTTGGCGCATTGAAAACTTCACGCATTTTTTGTGCTAAGGCATCAACATTCGGCTCAGCCCAGACAGAATTAAACAAGTCGAAATGTGTCTTGGCATGCGTAAACTCATAGTCGACCAACCATGCATTTTCAGGGGCGCAGAAATCCAGCTGCCCGCTCCAACCAGTCGCAATAACTGCCAATCCTGATAGCATGGCCTCAGCCAAAGGTAGCCCAAACCCTTCTGCGCGACTTGGTGCAATCAAAGCATGGCAATTTTGATAAAGCCTCTTTAATTGGCAATCACTCAAATCCTCCTCGATAATGATAACATCAGGATAATTGGGATGTTTTAAGCGTGCCTGCTCCAGCCAATGGTGAATTTCATTATGTGGATTAGCGAAGGTTTTGATAATCAGCGTGACATCGTCAAAGGATGTAAATTCTCTTCCATAAGCCTCCAGCATCACATCCGCCCCCTTACGTGGAAAACACGAAGAAACATGCAAAAACCGGAATGTTTTACCTTCTACCTGATAGCTCTCATCAGCAACAACACGCTCCCAATGATCAACGCCCACACCAGCTACTTTAATTGGAATGCACACACCATTATCAATTAAAATCTTTTTCACATGCTCGGACATAACAGTCATGCCCTGTAAGCTCGCATTGATTTTTTCTGTCCACGGATAAGGAAACCCGCTTTCTTCCCAGCCATATGAATGCAGCAGGTTTATACGACTTTTCATGTCCTCGACACGTGGCGGATAAAGATTACGGCTTGTAATATCCGCCGTATATTCGTCCACCTTTTCTGCCTGACGATGCATAAATGCCAGGTCGGGATTAGCCGCCAGAAACACCTGATCCGGCGCAAAATCACCCGGCCCCTCAGTGGAATGCAATACAACTTGATGATTAAGCTCTGACAAGGCCCGCGCTAATTCA
>JAEWHQ010000263.1 GCA_023387715.1 Pseudomonadota bacterium
CACGTAAAGCGCGCGCCAGATGCAGAACATGTGCTTCAATTGCTTGGGTGCCAATTGCATTGAGAAGGGAGAGCGAGGCATCAGCGGCATAAGAGGCTGCAAGATTATAACTGCCGACCTCAAAACGCTTGGCACTGGCATAGAGCTGATACTGATGCTCGCCCATGACTGAGGCATCATCGCTGCCAAGATCAACGCCGGTTCGTGAGAGATAGGCTGGGTTCAAACGATCAAGCCAGTTTTCGTTGATATACATGAAGCCGGAACCATAAAGACCAAGTAATCCTTTGCTGGTGGAGGTAGCAAAAGCATCTACCGGCTCCTGCGTTAAATCATGATGCAAAATACCGGCGGATTGCACACCGTCGATCAGCAGAAAAATATTTTTCTTTTGGCAATATTCGCCAAGTTTTGTGGTATCGGTGCGATAACCGGGGGCAAAGCTGACGGAAGCAACCGTTGCAAGGCGGGTGCGGCTGTCCATCGCCGCAGTCATGGCATCTATATCAATGCGCCCATTAATGGCCGGTACAATGCGCACATCAATGTCACGTTCACGCAAACGTAACCACGGGTAAATATTGTTTGGGTGTTCGGCATCCGTACAGATCACAATATTGTCGCCGGCCTTGAACGGAAATGCCCAGGCAACCGCATTAACGCAATCGGAAACATTGCGGGTGACGGCCACTTCGTCAGGTTTAACTGACATCATTTGCGCAAATTTTACCCGGCTGCTTTCGACAAAATCTTCATGGTCGGTGCGGTTGGCACTGGCCATAGCGAGCTTGTCAAGAAAGCTGTCGACGGCCTGACGCACCGGATCTGCCAAGATCATTTTGTCACAAATCGACATATAGGTCTGGCTGGCTAATGCTGGAAATAAAGCGCGGATTGCTTCAATTTTAGACACAGGCATGGGTACGCTCCTGAAGCGGTAATAAGATATAAAAGCAGACAATCGGCTGGTGGCTATGGCCGGTTGAAATATTCCAGTGCCATGGCAACCATCTCAGCGTGATGGGTTAAATGATTGTTGCGGGTGATCGGAAAATAGGTGTCTGGCATAGCCGGATTGCTTTCCAGCACTTCACCATTGGGGCGGATGGTATTGCCGCAACTCCATGCAAAAGAAGCAATTTTCTGCCCTGTGCGTGGGAATATCAGCACTTCTTCATGGGTCCATGTTTTGGAAAAACCGCCAAGCGGCATACCAATATGATGGCACATTTTGTTGTCACAGAGCTGTGCGGCCACCTGATCAATATGAGAGCCTGCATAAGGCACAGTGAGCATGACGATCTTGCCGGTAAAATGTATAGGCGCTGGCGGTAAAATACCTGAGCCATTTTCCGGTTGATGGGCGCATTTAAATGGAATGGTTGCGGTTTTTTCTTTACCTGCTTTCAGGTCATCACGCACAGTACCAAGCAACCAGTCACGTCGCCATAGCGTAGCATTGAGCTGTGCCTGATTGAGAGTGCCTTCGGCAATAGCCGCGTCATCTTCACCCAAAACTGTTGCAATCACCCCTTCAATTGCATCAGAAAGGCGCAAATCGCCCAAATTAATACGAATAGGGTTTGCGGATAAATGCTGCAATAAATAGCCGCCGAAATCACCGCCACGCGAGCGTGTTGCATCATAAATAATATGGGCGCCTAGCAGATTATTTGTCTGCGCATAGGTCATGAGTGCATCGACATCACTGGTCAGGCTTTTGCCAAAACCATGCCATTGAATGATGATTGTGTCTTTGTCGGCACGGGTGTGAAGCGTAAAGGAAGGTGTGTCGAGCACCTGTTCAAAACCGCTATAAGGGGAGGGTATCTCTGCCCATTGCCAATGATCGGCTGGTTGATATTCAAGTTGAAGGCTTTGAACCGTGCCATTCACATCTTCAAATTCAAGCGCAAGCGTTGCTGGTTGCAGCCATTCAGGGATCAGTCCAGTGCGCCGGATGATCTCATTTGGCATATGATACCAGTAGAAATGCGGGGTTGAATAACAGAAATAAGGCTCTGTCAGCGCCACATGATCGGCAAAAGAGCGACCATTGACTTTTAAGAGACGGGCACCGACTTCTACATTTTGATTGCCTTCAAAATTAAGCGCATAACCACTTAAAAACACAAATGGCTGATCCGAAGAAAAATCGGTTTTTAACTCAATGCCGACACGGGGTGCCGGATCGGCTCGTTTGTCGGCATGGTTGAAGCGCATTCTTGCTTGCAATTCGGCAGGCAGTGGCAGACCGCCTTCAACCGGCTCTACCGATAAATGGCGGTCATGGCGGGTATTGGACAATTTTGCCAAGGCATACCAAAGCTCTGCCGGTGTGGATGCGTTGAGAATATCATTGCGATAATGCGCCATATCGCGCGCCACATTGATATCAAACAGCTTGTTTTTAGCCGGTGAAATCGCTTGACGACGCAGCGTTGTTTCCACGAGATAATCGTAAAGATCAGCGCGGTCTTTAATGGTACCGATGAGATCTTCGGCATGGGTGTCGTTCCAACGGTTCATGGATATAGCCTCCGTTTTCATGCCATCACCGGACAGGCAAACTGATGTTTTTCATGCCCCACAAGAGCAGGTATAGTTTGCGCACAGGCAGGAACTGCATGGGTGCAACGGGTGTGAAATGCACAACCTGACGGCAGATTAAGCGGCGAGGGAACTTCGCCTTCAACAGGTTCAAATTGCTGGTCGCGGCGATCAAGGGTCAGTACATTTTCAAGCAGAACCTGCGTGTAAGGATGCCGCGGATTGGCAAATATTTCTGCGGCATCCCCCTGTTCGACAACACGTCCGAGATACATCACGGCCAGACGGTCAGCGATATGTTTCAAGACGCCTAAATCATGGCTGATGAAAACATATGTCAGATCAAGCTTGTCTTTCAGATCAAGAAACAGATTGATGATCTGTGCCTGAATGGAGACGTCAAGCGCGGCAATTGATTCATCACAGATGATCATATCCGGTTGTAGCGCGAGCGCGCGGGCAATGTTGATGCGTTGGCGCTGACCGCCGGAAAACTGGTGCGGATAGCGCGTCATGGCATCGGCATTAAGGCCGACAATTTCGAGCTGATTGACGATAAAGTCTTTCAATTCGCGTTTTTTTACCAAGCCATGCAAAAGCGGGCCTTCGCCGATCAGGTCTTTGACCTGCATACGGGGATTAAGCGCAGCGCCGGAATCCTGAAAGATCATTTGCAGTTTCAGATTGGCAGGTTTGTCGCCTCGCATCACCGGCTTACCGTGATAGGCGATTTGCCCTTCTGTTGGTTTGATCAAGCCAGCCATAATACGGCCAAGCGTGCTTTTCCCGCAGCCGGATTCACCGGCAATGCCGAAAATTTCACCTTTTTTGACATTAAGATCAACGCCATTGATGGCACGCACCACAGGGCGGGGGCCACTTTTACGCAGTTTCGCACCGATCTTGTCGATACAGTCTTCCTTGCGTCCAAACTGATGACGCAGGGATTGAACTTCCAAAATGGTTTCGCCTTCAGGCGAGATATTGATAGCATTCATAATGCAGCTCCTGTTTCCACAGGGTGCCAGCAGCGATAAAAGCGGTTTTCAGAAAGCTTGGTATCAGCCGGCGTTTCAAGACATGTGCTGTCGGCATATGCGCAGCGCGGGCGGAACGGACAGCCGCGTGGCAAAGACAGAAGAGAAGGGGCATTACCCGGTATCTGGTAAAGGCGCTTATTGGCCAAAGTGCTGTTATGGCCGGGTATTGAAGCAATCAAACCCTTGGTGTAGGGATGCCGCGGGCGGTCAAGAATGGAGGCAACGGATCCATATTCGACGATTTTACCGGCATACATCACAGCTACATTTTGCGCGAGGGCAGCAACGACAGTCAGGTCATGGGTAATCCATATCCATGCTGTGCCAAATTCACGCGATAGCTTTTGCACTTCAAAAAGAATTTGCGTCTGCGTGGTGACATCGAGAGCAGTGGTCGGTTCATCGGCGATGATGACATCCGGTTCATTGATAAGTGCAATGGCAATGGCGATACGCTGACGCATACCACCGGAAAATTCGTGCGGATAAGCGCTCAGGCGGCGTTCGGCATCAGGAATGCCGACACGCTGCATAACATTGATGGCACGTTCACGGGCTTCCTGTTTGCTGACTTTTTTATGTGCCAGATAGGTTTCGGTAAGCTGCGTTCCGATGCGTAAGCTTGGATTAAGCGACATCATCGGATCTTGCAAAATCATTGCCACGCGGTTGCCGCGTAAAGCCCGCATCTGCCGTTCCGGTAGACTAACCAGATCAACGATTTTGTTGTCGCGGCCGCAAAATTTGATGTGCCCTTCAGTGATACGCCCCGGTTTGTCGATGGCACGCATGATGGAGTAGCCGGTGATGGATTTGCCGGAGCCGGATTCACCCACCAAGCCCATCACTTCGCCGCGTTTGAGCGAAAAGCTGATGTCGTCGACAGCGCGCACGACACCGGCGCTGGTATCAAACTGGGTTTTAAGATTTTCAACCTGAAGCACAAAGGGTGATGCAGCAGGGGATGCTGAAACTGCTGTCGTCATTTTTTAAGCCTCGGATTGAACATATCGCGCAACTGGTCGGCAATCAGGTTGATTGCAAAAACCGTAATGAGAAGCAGCACGCCGGGGAAAACACTGATCCAGTATTTGCCACCCATCAGATAGCCAAAACCATTGGAAATCAGCAGGCCGAGTGAAGGCTGCGTAACCGGCATGCCAAGACCAAGGAAGGAAAGCGATGCTTCGATGGAGATGGCGGATGCAAGCTGCACTGATGCAATAACCAGCAAGGGTGGCAG
>JAEWHQ010000273.1 GCA_023387715.1 Pseudomonadota bacterium
ATTCAGGCTCGTGATCTGGTTAATGAGCCAGCCAATATTCTGGGCCCTGTTGAATTTGCTGATGAAGCCGCAAAGCTTGAAAAGCTTGGTGTGAAGATTGAAGTTCTTGGTGAAAAAGAACTGAAAAAACTCGGCATGGGTGCACTTCTTGGTGTGGCACAGGGTTCTGTTCGTCCACCACGCGTGGTTGTCATGCAGTGGAACGGCGGCAAAGCCAAAGACAAGCCAGTGGCATTTGTTGGTAAAGGCGTTGTGTTCGATACAGGTGGTATTTCCATCAAGCCTGCACTCGGCATGGAAGACATGAAGGGTGACATGGGCGGCGCGGCTGCTGTGACCGGTCTGATGCGTGCGCTTGCTGGTCGTAAGGCAAATGTCAATGTTGTCGGCGTTATTGGTTTGGTTGAAAATATGCCGGATGGTAATGCACAGCGTCCGGGCGATATCGTCACCACCATGTCAGGTCAGACCATCGAAGTGATCAACACTGATGCGGAAGGCCGTCTCGTATTGGCTGACGCGCTGCATTACACCGCAGATCGCTTCAAACCACGGATCATGATCAATCTGGCAACACTCACCGGTGCTGTTATGGTTGCTCTTGGCGTTTATAATGCCGGTCTGTTCTCCAATGATGATGAACTGGCTGATCAGCTTTATGATGCCGGTCAGGCATCGGGTGAAAAAGTCTGGCGCCTGCCGCTGGGTAAAGAATACGACAAGATGATCGATTCGACATTTGCCGACATGAAAAACTCGTGCGGTCGTCTGGGCGGTTCCATCACTGCGGCTCAGTTCCTGAAGCGCTTTGTTGGTGAAACACCTTGGGCACATCTCGACATTGCCGGTACTGCAATGGGCTCACCTGCAACTGAATACAGCCAGAGCTGGGCTTCCGGTTTCGGCGTTCGCTTGCTGGATCGTCTGGTGCGTGATCACTACGAAGCATAAGCTTTTTAACAAAACTTTGCTTGCAGAACGGGTCGGTTTCCGACCCGTTTTTCTTTGGTGAAGCTGACAAATTATTTCACAATTCACAGCAATGTGCTTGGCATAGGGGCTGATTTTAAACCCGATTGCTTTATAGAATGTCCGGCAAATTTCATTTTCGGAAAATTATGCCGTTATACCGATCCTCTTTTAGTCAGGAAATCTCGTGCCCGCCGTTTATCCATCTCGTAATTTCGTTTTGATTACAGGCCTCTTTATGCTTGTAAATGCGATTTTCTTTTATGCGATTTTAGACCCGCAGAATATTGATTTCCAGATGAGCGAAGAAGGCCTGCTGGAACAGATGCAAAATGTGTATCTGGCTTTGGCAGCAGTTGCTTTTTTGATTGGTGGATTGAAGCATAAGGCCGAAAAGCGGATGTTTTACATCGCTATGTCATGGCTGATGGTGTTGTTTTTCTTCCGTGAAATGGTGCTTGAGCCGCATGGACCGATTTCATCCTACATTCACTCGCATCAGTTTCGCTGGCATGAGGCCATTCTGACCGTCATTTTTGCTGGTGCCTATGTCTGGATGCGTCCGGCTTACGTTAAGCCAATCGTGCAACATGTTCTGAGCCCGAAATGCTGGCTTTATTATTTTGCAGCCTTTTTGCTGGTGATGGGCGAAGTTTTTGAACGTCAGACCCAGTGGTACTATAATCAGTTTTTTGAAGAGCTGAGCGAGTGCCTTGGCTATGTTATTTTACTGTCTTTAGGTGTGCGCAGCATTTTGACGGCGAAAGCAGAATAGTAATCTGAATCACATTGTCAGATCATTATTGTAACATATTGAAATTATATAATTTTAAGTTCAAAAGCAGCGCTGGGATTTTAAGCGCTGCTTTTTTATTTGCTCAAAAAATCCATTCACCAAGGCCGTGCTATGGGGAACTGCCTTGCAACTCATCTGCGCCCATGGCAAAGCTGTTGCAAGAGATTGTGAACAAACAAGTATCCGGAATTTATGGCTGAAATCCTGTTTTACCACTTAACTGAATCAACACTTGATGAAGCCTTGCCTGGCCTAGTGGAGCGCTCGCTCGGGCGTGGCTGGCGGGTTACCATTCAAGGTGTGGATCAGGAACGGCTTGAAGTGATTGATAATCTTTTGTGGACTTGTTCTGATGTTTCATTTCTGGCGCATGGTTTTGAAGATGATCCGCTGGCCGCAGATCAGCCGATTTTATTGACGCTCAGTGAGGGCAATCAAAACAATTCAACCGTTCGTTTTTTGGTTGAAGGCGCGGAGCTCAACGACGTTTCAGCCTATGAACGTCTGGTGGTGATGTTTGACGGCCATAATCAGCAACAGCTGGAAAAAGCTCGTCAGCAGTGGAAAAATTTTAAAACAGGCGATCATCAACTGACCTATTGGCAGCAAAATGCCGATAAACGCTGGGAACGCAAAGCATGATGCGCGCTGTTTTTATCGCTCTTATTGTTGGTGGACTTGGCGTTGGCGTTGCCTATCCGTGGTATGTCAATCATTTCACCGGTCGTGATATTGACCGCTGGGTAATGCAGGACGGCGTTGGCCAGCCATTACAAACGCCACAGGTGCATCTGACAGAAGATGATGCGCCGGTGCGTGTCTTTGTGGATATGACGCCATTGGAAAATGCGGACGCAAACCAGCAGCGCTCAAGCCTCCGTTTGGCTGTCAGCCGTGGCGGGCATCCGCTGTTATCGGAAGTTTTGTCTTATCAGCGCGTTGCCGGTGATAAACCAGCAACTGATGCTTCGGCCAAACCTATGCGCGCGACAGCGGGCGACCTTAATCCGGTGATTACTGGTGAATATACATTCAGTGTGGCACCAGCTGATGTGGAAGCATTGCAAGTTGCCAAAATCGAACTGGTATTGCGCCGTGCTGCCAAGCCGGTGAATGATAATCTGATCTCAGCCGGCCTGATTGCCGTGGTGCTGGGCGTTTACGGTCTGGTGCGTGGCCGGCTTTATCGCCGCAAGCTGTAATTGAATAATAAAAAAACGCAGGCACTTAAAATGCCTGCGTTTTTTATTGTCTTGTATGAGCCGGTCTATTCTGCCATTGCTGCTTCATATTCGCTTGTAAGCTCAAGCCAAACATCTTCAGCACCAGCCAGTTTCACGCGGCGCTCATTAATCTGCTTGGTCAGTTCAACGGATTTCTGCGGCTCTTTTTCATAAAGTGCCGGATCTTCCAGTTGCTCTGTCAGAGATTGAATCTCTTTCTGCAGTTTTTGCATTAACCCTTCAGAATCTTTGACTTTTTTCATCAAAGGCTTCAAGGTATCGCGCTTTTGTGCCGCCAGTTTGCGCTGGTCTGCCTTGCTGATTTTCGGGCCTTCTTCTTGCACCGGCTCTGAAGATGACTGGCCGGGATTTTTAGCATCGGCCAGCACCAGTGAGCGATACTCGTCCAAATCACCTTCAAAAGGCTGAACACTAC
>JAEWHQ010000075.1 GCA_023387715.1 Pseudomonadota bacterium
ATATGTATGCAACCTTTATGGCAAAGCCTATTCAGGGTCAGCCCGGTTCTGCCATGCATATCCATCAGTCGATTGTCGATAAGAAAACCGGCCGCAACATTTTCAGTAATGAAGATGGCAGCGAGAGCGATCACTTCCTGCATTTCATCGGCGGCATGCAAAAACATGTGCCCAATGCACTGGTGATGTTTGCGCCTTATGTGAACTCCTATCGCCGTCTGACACCGGATGCTTCCGCACCGGTTAACGTCAAATGGGGTTATGATAACCGCACCACCGCTTTCCGTGTACCGCGCTCAGAACCGGGCAGCCGCCGTGTGGAAAATCGCATTCCATCCTCTGATGCCAATCCTTATCTGGCTTTGGCAGCGTCACTGGCCTGCGGTTTGAGCGGTATTATCAACCAGATCAAACCGGATGCGCCGGTTTCTACATCTGTCAACCGTAACGAGATTGAACTGCCACGCGGTTTGATTGAAGCGGTGGAACTTTTTGAAAACGACAAAGAGCTACAGAAGTTCCTGGGCGAGTCGTTCATGACCACCTATGCCGCGATTAAACGTGCTGAATTTGAAACTTTCATGGAAGTTATCAGTCCATGGGAGCGCGAATATCTGCTTCTCAACGTTTAAAAGGCCACCACCACCCCATATATAAAAATAATAAAGTCAGAGAGGTTTTCATGGATAAATATCCGGTTTTGATACACCTCTCTGGCTTTAATGCATGCCTTTCCAAAGCGGATACCAGTTTTGGGATAAGGCTATGCATAAAACCATTGATAGAGTGAGCGCGAAACGCTCTCACTGCTCTGCTTCACACGTCAGATTTATATTTGATACGATAACACTCTAACGGGACAGCCCGTATGTTGCAGCAAAATCAAAGCCCTAACTCCCATTACCTTTCTCCGATCTCTCCGGGATTTTCCTGGTATGAAGCGAGTGTAGCCGAAAGGCCGGTCTACCCTGCCCTTGATGGTTCAAGGCAGGCAGATGTCGTTATTATTGGTGGTGGCTATACGGGGCTTTCTGCGGCCTATCATCTGGCCAAAAGCGGCGTTGATGTAGTGGTGATTGATGCAGCACGCTTTGGCGACGGTGCATCGGGGCGCAATGGCGGCCAATTTGGCACCGGCCAGCGCTCATGGGCTGAAGATCTGGAAAAAGAATACGGTTTCACCCGTGCCAAAGCCCTGTTTGAATTGGCCGAAGACAGCAAGCCGCTGATTAAAAGCATCTGCGACCAACACAATATTGATATTGAATATGCGACAGGCCAGATGTCGGTTGCCCATAAAAAGCGCTATCTGAAGCAATATGAGCGCCATGTGGAGCTGATGCAGACACGCTATAATTATCCGCATGTGCGGATGATGGATGCACAGGAAACAGCTGAAAAACTGGGTTCAACACGCTATTACGGCGGCACTTATGATAGTGGCACCGGTCATATTCATCCGCTCAAATTACTGGTCGGCATGGCAAAAGTGGCGGCTCAAGCTGGAGCTTCACTATTTGAAAACACCAAAGCGTCAAAGCTTGAAAGTCAGAACGGACGCGTGACCGTCACGACGGACAAAGGCACCATCACCGCCAAACATTGTTTGCTTGCGGTCAATGCCCATGGCGGCCTGCTGGAGCCGGTGAGTGCGGCCCATGTGATGCCGATCCGCTCTTTCATGGGCGCAACCGTGCCGCTTGATCCTAAATATGGCGTATTGCGTGGCGGTGAATCGGTCGATGATTCACGTTTTGTCGTGCGTTATTTCCGCCTTACCCAAGATGGCCGCCTGCTTTTTGGCGGACGTGAAGCCTATACGGCGGACAATCCGCGCGAAATCAGCACCCATATCCGCCGCCAGATTGCGGAAATTTACCCGCAACTGGCCGATATTGAAATCACCCATTCATGGGGTGGTTCGGTTGGCATCACCATGCCGCGCCAGCCTTTTGTGCGCGAAGTAATGCCCAATGTCATTTCAGCCGGTGGCTATTCCGGCCATGGCGTGATGCTTGCCAATCTGATGGGGCAGCTCTACGCTGAGAAACTGGCGGGTAAAGGTGAAAGACTGCAAATGCTGCAAGACCTGAACATTCCGGCTTTTCCGGGTGGTCGCCGCTTCCGCTCACCGCTGTTGTTTGTAGCGCTGTCGTGGTTTGCATTGATGGATCGTATTTAAAGATAATAACATGCCCTCTGTACATACTGCGAAACAAGCCGGAGACGATCAGGAAACAGATCAATATTGGCGGCAAAATCTGCTGGTGAGCTTTTTCGGTTCCTTCACCACAATCATCGCCATGACACTGCTTCTGCCTTTTCTGCCGCTCTATGTGGAACAGCTGGGCATCGAAGACCACGCACAAATCGTGCAATGGTCGGGCATTGCCTATGGCGCAACTTTCTTTGCCGCAGCGCTTGTTGCCCCGCTTTGGGGGCGCATGGCTGATCGTTATGGCCGCAAACTCATGCTGGTGCGCGCCTCGCTCGGTATGGCCATTGCAATGTCCCTGATCGGCATGGCTACCAATGTTTGGCAGTTAGTGGCGCTTCGTTTATTTGCAGGGCTTGCCGGTGGCTATGCCTCCGGCTCCACCATTCTGGTAGCCACCCAAACACCCAAAGCACGCACCGCATGGGCGCTTGGTGTTTTATCCTCCGGCATTATGGCAGGCAATCTGGTCGGGCCATTGATCGGTGGCGCTTTGCCGCCAGTCATAGGCATCCGCGCTACATTCTGGTTAGCAGGCGGCGTTATTTTTATCACTTTTCTGGCAACCAGTTTTTTCATCCGCGAAGATAAAAAACCGAAAGAAAAACACGCAGACAAGCAAGCCCGACAGCCCGAAGGTGCATGGGTGCAAATACCCGACAAACGTCCAATCATCGCCATGTTGATTACCGGCACTTTGCTGATGGTTGCCAATATGTCGGTCGAACCGATTATCACGGTTTATGTAGCGCAATTGCTGGACGACCGGCGCTCGCTGACAATGGTTTCCGGCGTGGTGATGGCCGCCGCAGCCCTGGGGAGTATTTTGTCTGCGTCAAAGCTTGGCAAAATTGCCGACCAGATCGGCCACACTAAGGTGATTATCGCCGCACTTACTATTTCAGCACTGCTGCTTATTCCGCAGGCTTTTGTAACTGAAAGCTGGCAATTAATAATTTTACGTTTCTTGATGGGGCTGGCACTTGGCGGTTTATTGCCCTGCATCACCAGCGTCATTCGGCACAATGTGCCCCACACCGTTTCCGGCAGCGTTTTAGGGCTTTCCACCTCGGCGCAATATGCCGGACAGGTTATCGGCCCGTTAACCGGCGGTTTCATCGGCGGTCATTTTGGCATGCGCGCCGTGTTCTTAGGCACCTGCCTGATGATGGCGGCAGGTGCATTTTATAACTGGCATATTTTTGCCCGCAAAAAACAAGCTTAAATGCTGTAACCGCCATCCACATCAATGGCAGCACCCGTGATG
>JAEWHQ010000003.1 GCA_023387715.1 Pseudomonadota bacterium
CTTCTTCAAAAATTACTGGCTCGGCACGCCGCCATTAGCCCGTCAAACCATGACGCAGGATGGCCAAATAGATTTTGTACCTGCCACACCGGATCTTGATCCGGGCTACCATACCGGTCTCAGTCTACTTGCTGCCCTTCAGGTGGCAGACAGATTGAGCAATAAATCTTCATTATCTGCAACGCATAAGGTTTAAGAGATATGGCTTCTGTTGAAATTTCAAACGTCACCAAGGCCTATGGTCAGCTTGAAACCATCAAGGGCGTTTCAGTTGATGTGCCGGATGGTTCTTTTGTCGTGCTGGTTGGGCCGTCGGGCTGCGGCAAATCCACATTGCTGCGCATGATTGCAGGGCTTGAAGACATCACCGGCGGTGAAATCCGCATCGGTGGCCGAGTGGTCAATGATGTGGAACCAAAACACCGTGACATTGCGATGGTGTTTCAAAATTATGCGCTTTATCCGCATATGACCATTGCCGAAAATATGGGCTTCTCACTGCGTTTAGCTAAAAAGCCAGCGGCTGAAATTCAGTCACGCGTTGCAGAAGCTGCACGGATGCTGGGGCTTTCTGATTATCTTGACCGCTATCCAAAACAGCTTTCCGGTGGTCAGCGCCAACGTGTGGCAATGGGACGTGCAGTAGTGCGCAATCCGCAGGTTTTCCTCTTTGACGAACCGCTTTCCAATCTGGATGCAAAGCTGCGCGTGCAAATGCGAGCCGAGCTCAAAGAACTGCATGCACGCCTGAAAACAACAACCGTTTACGTCACCCACGATCAGATTGAAGCCATGACAATGGCCGATAAAATCGTTGTCATGAAAGACGGATTGATTGAACAGGTGGGTTCACCGCTTGAGCTTTATGATCATCCGGCCAATGTTTTTGTGGCCAGCTTCATTGGCTCTCCGTCAATGAATTTCATCAAAGGTAAAGTGTCAGCAGATCAAAAGTCAGTACAAACATCTGATGGTATAAACCTGCCTCTTGGTGCAGCCACCGCACTGGTCGGCGGTAACGATGTTACTTTCGGCATTCGCCCGGAACATCTGACACTAACAGATGAAGCGCAGGGCATTCCGGTCACCATTACCAATCTGGAACCGACAGGATCTGACACATTCATTCAAGGGATGATCGGCACTCAAAAGATTGAAGTGCAATTGCACCAACGCCTGAATGCACGCATCGGTGACACGGTACATTTAAACTATGCAACTGGGAATGTGCATCTTTTTGATGCCTCAACCGGCATCCGTATTAACTAAAGCCAAATTCGTCTTAGACCGAATTAAAGAATGAAGTGAGGAATTTGACATGCGTCAGGGATGGAGATGGTTTGGCCCCAATGGAGGCATACCATTAGATGCAGTGCGGCAAGCGGGGGCAACTGACATTGTGTCAGCTTTGCATGAAGTGCCGATTGGTCAAGCCTGGACATCCGATCAGGTGCGTGCACGCAAAAACCTGATTGAGAACACCCCTTCCGGCCGTACACCTCTTATCTGGTCGGTTGTTGAAAGCATTCCGATTTCGGATAAAATCAAGCGTGAGGGACGTGCAGCAAGTCAGGATATTGCAGCATGGATCGCTTCCATGGAAGCGCTGGCAGAAAATGACATTAAGGTTATCTGCTATAATTTTATGCCCGTGGTGGATTGGTGCCGTACCGATCTTGATTATGAAGTCTCCACCGGCGCAACAGCAATGTATTTCGATCAGGATCGTTTTGCCGCGTTTGATTTACATATTTTGCAGCGTAAAGGCGCCGAGAAAGACTATTCAGAAGCAGATCGTATTGCCGCACGCTCTACCTTCGAGGCGATGAGCGACGATGACATTAACCAGCTGATTGCCAATATTGCCAGTGCATTGCCCGGTTCTACAACCGAGCCGCTTACAATTCCGGCATTCCGTGAAAAACTAGAAACCTATGCCCATATTGATGCAGACAAGCTCCGCCAGAACCTGATCGAGTTCTTGGAAGAGGTAACACCGGTTGCTGAAAAGCTCGGCGTTCGTCTGACATTGCATCCAGATGATCCGCCACGTTCACTCTTCGGCTTGCCACGTATTGCATCGAATGAAGCCGACTATGCGGCGATTTTTGATGCCGTACCATCACAAGCCAATGGCATGTGCTTTTGCTCAGGCAGCCTTGGTGTCAATGCGGATAATGACTTACCAGCTATGGCCACACGCTTTGCTTCGCGCATTTATTTTTCACATTTGCGCGCAACAACACGGCTTGGTGATGGTCGCAGCTTCTATGAAGCTGCACATCTCGAGGGCGATGTGGATATGGTTGCCCTGTTACGCGTGCTTGTTGAAGAAGACCGCAAGCGGGACAAAGGCGATAAAATCATTTTCCGCTCCGACCACGGCCATCGCATGCTGGATGACTTAGACAAGAAAGTAACACCTGGCTATCCGGTGATCGGCCGTATGCGTGGCTTAGCCGAACTTCGCGGCATTATTACTGCGCTCGATCCTCAAGCACTATGTACCGTTAAATAGATTTAACATCATAAAACAAAAATGGCCTGCATGATAAAATCATGCAGGCCATTTTTTAAATGCAGACTATTGGTAACGCTGCGTCAAACTTGCTGACGGCGCTCAACGGCCTCAATACTGGCTTGCAGAAAGCTTTGCGTATATTCAGCATTGGCGCGGGATTGACGCAGATCATCCGCCGTCAGTTCCTCCAGAATAATGCCTTTATGCATCACGCCAACGCGCTCGCAAATATGCGCGACCACCGCCAGATCATGGCTCACCATCAGATAGGTGAGGTTTCTGTCGCGGCGAAGTACTTTCAGCAGATTGAGAATTTCTGCCTGCACAGACACGTCCAGTGCAGAGGTTGGCTCATCCAGCAGCAGAACTTCCGGCTCAATAATCAAAGCACGCGCAATAGCCACGCGCTGGCGCTGACCGCCCGATAATTCATGCGGGTAACGATAGAGAAAGCTCGGGCCCAGCCCCACGGCTTTCAGCACATCCAGAATACGCTCTTCCTTGCGATCCATATTGTGAATGGCAAGGCTTTCTGCCAGTACTTTATGCACCTGTTTGCGCGGATGCAGTGAAGCATACGGGTCTTGGAACACCATCTGCACACGGCGGAAAAAAGCTTTGTCGCGTTGCTGGTCGAGATTAACATTATCAAAGACAAAATCGCCCTGATAATGCGGAATAAGCCCTGCAAGCGCACGCAGGATCGTCGATTTACCGCAACCGGATTCACCGATTAAACCATAGGCTTCACCACGTTCGATGTGGAAATTGACCTGCTTGACAACGCGGGCGCGCTTGCTGCCTTTTCCAAAGCTGATGGAAAGATTGCGCACATCAACGAGCGGAGCTTGTGTCATATCTGTCATTTATTTGCTCCAGCCATTGTTGGTTCGGTCAACCAGCTTGGGTCACGCTGCGGTACTTCCAGCATATCAACCGGCTGATTAAGGCGCGGCAAACTGGCAAGAAGCGCCTGCGTATAAGGATGCTGCGCTTTGTGCAGTTCTTTTGCCGGCAAATCTTCCATGATGCGGCCAGCATACATCACCAGCACACGGTCACAGAAATCCGCAACCAGATTGAGATCATGGCTGATGAACATCAAACCCGTGCCGGAACGGCTGACCAGCTCATCAAGAACCGTGAGCACCTGACGACGTACAGTAACATCCAGCGCTGAGGTTGGCTCATCCGCAATAATCATGTCCGGCTCAGGGATCAGCATCATCGCGATCATCACGCGCTGCCCCATAC
>JAEWHQ010000178.1 GCA_023387715.1 Pseudomonadota bacterium
GCTCTGTCAGGGTGGCTCATTTTTAAAAGCCCTGACAGATTTATTATCAATAAAATATCTATTCGTCTAAACTCGGGATTTTAATTATGTGCGGAATTATTGGTATCGTTGCCGGCAGAGGTGTGGCGTCTCTTTTGGTCGATAGTTTGAAGCGGCTTGAATATCGCGGTTATGATTCCGCCGGTATTGCCACCCTTGATGGCGGCGCTTTGGCGCGTCGTCGTGCCGAGGGTAAGCTGGTCAATCTTGAAAACCATTTGAAAGACCAGCCTTTGCCGGGTGTTGTCGGCATCGGGCATACCCGCTGGGCAACTCATGGCAAACCGGTTGAGCGCAATGCACATCCGCATATGACCAAGCGTCTGGCCGTTGTTCATAATGGTATTATTGAAAATTTTGCAGAATTGCGTGCCAGCCTTCAGGCTGACGGCTATGTGTTTGAAACCGAGACAGACACTGAAGCCGTTGCCCATTTGGTTACCCGCGAAATGGATCGTGGTCTGCCACCGATTGATGCCGTCAAAGCCGCTTTGCCGCAATTGCAGGGTGCTTTTGCGCTGGCGATCATTTTTGAAGGTGTTGAGGGGCTGCTGATCGGCGCCCGTCAGGGGCCGCCGCTTGCTATCGGTTATGGCGATGGGGAAATGTATCTGGGCTCAGATGCTATCGCTTTGGCACCGCTGACCGATATGATCTGCTATCTGGAAGACGGCGACTGGGTTGTGGTGCGTAAAACTGGCGCGACGATTTACGATGCGCAGAATAATGAAGTGAAGCGCGCTGTACAGAAAGTGCAGTCGCAGGAATTTCTGGTTTCCAAAGGCAATCACCGCCATTTCATGGAAAAAGAAATCCACGAGCAGCCGGAAGTGATCGGCCACACATTGGCGCATTATCTCGACCTCTCCACCGGTACTGTGCGTCAGGATGTGGCAGAGTTGGATTTTAGCAAAATCGACCGCTTGTCGATGTCTGCCTGCGGTACTGCTTATTATGCGGCCGCTATCGGCAAATATTGGTTCGAGCAGATTGCGCGTTTGCCGGTTGATATCGATATTGCGTCCGAGTTCCGCTATCGTGAAATGCCGCTTTCCAAAGACACATTGGCAATGTTTGTGTCGCAGTCGGGTGAAACCGCCGACACACTGGCATCATTGCGCTATTGCAAATCGCAAGGCCTGAAGATCGCATCAATTGTGAATGTGACGACCTCAACCATCGCACGCGAATCTGATGCTGTTTTCCCGATTTTGGCAGGGCCTGAAATTGGTGTGGCCTCCACTAAGGCATTTACCAGTCAGTTGACGGTGATGGCTTCTTTGGCTGTCATGGCGGCCAAGCAGCGCGGCGTCATTGATGATGCACAAGAGCGCGCAGTGGTTAAGCAATTGTCGGAAGTGCCGCGCATTGCTAATCAAGTGCTGAAGCTTGAAGGAGAGATTGAGAAAATTTGCCGTGAATTGGCACAGGTGAAGCATGTGCTTTATTTAGGGCGCGGCACATCTTTCCCGCTGGCGATGGAAGGCGCACTGAAGCTCAAGGAAATCTCCTATATTCACGCTGAAGGCTATGCAGCTGGTGAGTTGAAGCACGGGCCGATTGCTCTGATTGATGATTCAATTCCGGTGATTGTGATTGCGCCGTCTGATCGTCTTTATGAAAAGACCGTTTCTAATATGCAGGAAGTGGCTGCACGCGGTGGACGCATTATTCTGATCAGTGATGCAGAAGGCGCTAAAAATGCCAGCGTTGACACGATGGCGACGATTGTTTTGCCGGAAATGGCCGACTTTATCACGCCGCTGCTTTATGCACAGCCTGTGCAAATGCTGGCCTATTACACCGCGGTTTTCATGGGAACCGATGTGGATCAGCCACGAAACCTAGCAAAATCGGTAACAGTTGAATGAAATAGGCTGAAAAGCTTGCCTCAGCGCTGGCTTTGTTCTAGCCAATAGAAAACTTAAAACTTAGCAGTGACGAGCCAGTATGTCCCTTATTGATACACGTACGCCTGAACCAAAACGTTTTATCTCCGGCGCCACCGGCGATTGGGAAGTTGTGATCGGCATGGAAGTCCATGCGCAGGTCACTTCAGAATCAAAGCTGTTTTCCGGCGCTTCCACATCTTTCGGTGCCGAGCCGAACGCCAATGTGTCGCTGATTGATGCCGCGATGCCGGGCATGTTGCCGGTCATTAATATGGAATGTGTCCGTCAGGCCGTGCGTACAGGTCTCGGTCTGAAGGCACAGATCAATCTGAAATCCGTTTTTGATCGCAAAAACTATTTCTATCCTGATCTGCCGCAGGGCTACCAGATTTCACAGTTCCAGCAGCCGATCGTCGGTGAAGGCAAGATCATGATTTCTGTTGGCCCTGATTCCAAAGGCCAGTTTGAAGATGTGGAAATCGGCATTGAACGCATCCATCTGGAGCAGGATGCCGGTAAATCCATGCATGATCAGCATCCGACCATGTCTTATGTGGACTTGAACCGTTCAGGCATGCCGTTGATGGAGATCGTCTCCAAGCCTGATCTGCGCTCATCTGATGAAGCCAAAGCTTATCTGACCAAGCTGCGCACCATTGTGCGTTATCTTGGCACTTGTGACGGCAACATGGATGAAGGCTCCATGCGTGCGGACGTTAACGTCTCTGTACGTCGTCCGGGCGGCGAATTCGGTACCCGTTGCGAAATTAAAAACGTCAACTCGATCCGTTTCGTTGGTCAGGCGATTGAATATGAAGCCCGTCGCCAGATCGCTCTTCTTGAAGATGGCGGCAAGGTTGATCAGGAAACACGCCTGTTTGATCCGGCTAAAGGCGAAACACGTTCGATGCGCTCTAAAGAAGAAGCGCATGACTATCGCTATTTCCCTGATCCTGATCTTTTGCCGCTTGAATTTGATCAGGCTTTCGTTGATGCGCTGGCCGCAGAACTTACCGAATTGCCGGATGACAAGAAGCATCGTCTGATTGAAACACAAGGTATTTCGGTTTATGATGCGTCTATTCTGGTGACAGAAAAAGCTATCGCTGATTATTACGAATCGGTTGCCAATGGCCGTGATGGCAAGATTGCTGCCAACTGGGTTATCAATGATTTGCTCGGTGCTTTGAACAAGGCCGGCAAGGACATTGAAGAAACACCGGTTTCAGCCGATCAGCTGGGCGCTATCATTGATCTGATCAAAGAAGGCACCATTTCCGGCAAGATCGCTAAAGACTTGTTTGAAATTGTCTGGAACGAAGGTGGCGATCCGAAAGCTATCGTTGAAGAACGAGGCATGAAGCAGGTCACTGACACCGGCGCAATTGAAAAAGCCGTTGATGATGTGATTGCCGGTAATCCGGACAAGGTTGAGCAGGCTAAGGCCAAGCCATCTTTGGCTGGCTGGTTTGTTGGTCAGGTAATGAAAGCAACCGGCGGTAAAGCAAACCCGCAGGCTGTAAACGATCTGGTCAAAGCCAAGCTGGGCATCGAGGAATAATATGTGGGTTCGTACAGCCGCTGAAGCGGATTTAAAAGCCGTTCACGAGCTGCTGTTGACCACGTGGAGCGCTAGTTTTGACGATATTCTGGGTAAGGAGATCGTCAAAACCATCACCAATGAGTGGCATTCATTATCGGCTTTAAAGGCCAATTTGAAACGCCCTTATTCGGAGTTTCTGGTCGCAGATGATGGTAAGGGCCGTATTATCGGTATGGCCTATGCCCATCAGGAAACCCGCGAAACAGCCAGCCTCAATCAACTTTATGTGTTGCCTGAGGAGCAGATCAAAGGCGTAGGCAGCACATTGCTGGACGAGATCGAAACGGCTTTTCCGGGTGTGAATGCGATGAAGCTGGAAGTTCTGGAAGTGAATAGCCGTGCCCGTCGCTTCTATGAGCAAAAGGGCTACAGCCAAATTGGCCGCAATGCAGAGTGGGGTTCTTTGAATTTTAAAGAACCTGTTTTGATTTTGCAAAAGAGCCTGAATGCTTGGGTTATGTAAGACGAACGGCGTTGCTGAAAACGCCGTTTTTCTGTTTCAGCGTCAAGATGCCCCGCTATCGGAACTTGCTATCTGGCGTTGAAAAGTCCATAAGCCCAAAGACGGTTTATGTAACTTATGACGCGGTCAGAACAGCTTAAATATTTTGGATCCGGAATAAAGCCATGATGAAATTTTTGACACAGTTCTTCACCTGGTGGAATGGGCAAACGCTCGGTACCCGCCTGCATACCTGGCGCAAAGGTGAACGTGTTGGTGAAGATGAATTCGGCAATATTTACTATCAGGGCGGTAAGGATTCTGAAGGCCGCACCCGTCGCTGGGTGATTTATAACGGTTATTCAGAAGCAAGCGCTATTCCGGCTGGCTGGCATGGCTGGATGCATCACCGCGTTGATACACCGCCATCACAGGAAGATTACAAACCGCGTGAATGGGAAAAGCCACATCATGCAAATCTGACCGGTTCGCCGCTTGCATATCGTCCGAAAGGTGCAATTGCACTGCCGGGCACAGCGCAGGCTGAGCGTCCGCGTGTAACCGGTGAATATGATGCATGGACACCGGGTGCATAAATAAGGCTTGAATGCATAAAAGCGCCGGATAAATGTCTCGGCGCTTTTTTATTTTAGGTTGTTCGGTTGCTCCGAATCGCCACAATTTATATTCAAACTATTCATTGGAAACACTTAGACGGATACCCACTTGGTCATGATCAATCCCCGGTTACTATCAGGAACAGCAACCACTCTGGTTAATCGCTGCCGCACAGCCGGAAAGCTGACCTTTGCTGTGGCTGCATGTTTGATGATGGCAGGGGGCGCGGCGCAAGCTGACCGCATTGAAAATCCGGTTGCTGAGTTTTCCGGCCTCGATAAAATCACCGGCCGTATCACGACATTCGATGTTTATATCAATGAAACAGTGCAGTTTGGTGCTTTGCAGGTAACGCCGAAAGTTTGCTATTCCCGCACTGATAATGAAACGCCGCGCACCGACAGTTTTGTCGAAGTGGACGAGATTACCCTTGATCGTAAAATCCGCCGTATATTCAACGGCTGGATGTTTGCCGATAGCCCGGGTCTCAATGCGGTTGAACATGCAGTTTATGATATCTGGCTGAAAGACTGTAAGCAGAAGTCAGAAGTGCCTGCGCCGCCAAAAGGCAATTAATCAATCTAAGTCTGAATTTGTTTATATTGGTCGGCACGTCATCTTAAAATGTGGCGTCGCCAGTCAGTGCTTCTTCAAGCCGTTTTTCATAATCTTTACGTGGAATTTCAATCGCACCGAGGCTTTTTAAGTGGTCGGTGATGAATTGTGTGTCCAGCAGAATGAAACCGCGGCTTTTCAAATGTTCAACCAAAAAAGCGAGACATAGTTTCGAGGTGTCGCGTTCACGGCTGAACATGCTTTCACCAAAGAATGCAAGCCCCAGACTAATGCCATAAAGCCCGCCGACCAGCCGCTCGCCATCCCATGCTTCGACAC
>JAEWHQ010000222.1 GCA_023387715.1 Pseudomonadota bacterium
CCAGTGCAGTCAGGGCATTCCATCTCTGTTTCATGTTTGTTGCAGCATCAGCTCTGATACCACTCTTTCTATGTTTGCGCCTGCCAAACAGCCAGCTTTTGCAAGCTCTCAAGTCCCGCTCTTAATTCAAAAGGATAAATACGATGTCATACTCCAAAATTTACTTTGATTTGATCCAGAGCACACATGATCTAATTCAAAACTGGTTCAGTGGAGCAGAAACTACCGATACGGTTTACGAACAGCTTGTTGCCGATATTTCACCAGATTTCACGATCATTACTTTAAGCGGTCAAAAGCTGGACTATGCTACTCTATGCAGTTTCTTTAAAACTCAATCGGGAGCAACACCCGCATTGAAAATTGCACTGCATGACATGACAGTCATATATGAAAACCACGACATGGCGGCTATCACCAATCAGGAAATACAGGAACAGCCGTAAAAACCTTCTCATCGACGTTTCTCAACCGTCGTTCTCAGCAAAGACTTAAATAATAAACCATTCTGGCGACACCTGCATGAAACAACTGCTACCTCATAACCGACAATCTCTGGGCTGATTGCAGACATTCCTAAGCAAGCTGATTTAACTAATATTGCAGCACAAGATTATGCAATTGCAAAAACCATTGTTAGTAAAATCTGAGCGCCAGAAATTTCTTTAAAATAACCAGATATATTTATAAAAATCCCTCCGCAAAATATGAGTGCGGAGGGATATATTAAGATGGCTTAGTCTTGCTTGCCGTAAATGCCGGTATGGATGACACCATCAGCACCACACCATGCACGATACATGCCCGGGCTATTGAATGGTAATTCAATGTTACCTTTCGCATCAACGGCGATCAAACCGCCGGAGCCACCGAGTTCGCCCAGTTCCTCAATAACATCACCGGCAGCCTGTGCAAGGCTCTGACCCGCCCAACGCATACGTGCATCAATCTCGTGACCAACTGCCCAGCGAATGAAATATTCGCCGTGACCGGTCGCAGAAATTGCCGCTGTTTTATCGTCTGCCCAAGTGCCGGCACCAATAACCGGACTGTCGCCAACACGGCCCGGTGTTTTGGCGGTCATACCACCGGTTGATGTTGCCGCTGCAATATGGCCGTGCTTGTCAAGCGCAACAGCTCCCACTGTGCCGTGCTTACGCGCCGGATCACCATCATCTGCAAGGCCTAAACGGCGGCGTTCCATTTCGGCATTCAAAGCATCAAGGCGTTGCTGCGTTGAAAACCACTCCGGTTCCATCATTTCAAGGTCAGCATTTTCACAAAAACGCTTGGCACCCTCACCTGCAAGAAACACATGCTCGGTTTTTTCCATCACCGCGCGTGCTGCCAAAACCGGATGTCTTGGGCCGCAAATACCGGTAATTGCACCGCAACGACGGGTAGCCCCATCCATAACAGCCGCATCCATTTCATGGGTTGCATCTGTTGTAAAAACAGCACCACGACCGGCATTGAAAAGCGGGTTGTCTTCAAGCGCCATAACAGCAGCTGTTGCCGCATCAAGCGCACTGCCGCCTTGCTTGAGAACATTCAAGCCAGCTTCCAGACAGGCTTTCAGACCTGCATGATACTGAGCTTCACGCTCTGGCGTCATATTGGCTTTCAGAATTGTTCCTGCACCGCCATGAAGTGCAATTACGGGCGTAATTTCAGACATCATATTCCTCAGATGGTTTTAAGAGATCGTGGGTTTGTTTTGCAGATGCTCATCATCATCCGCATAAAAATAAGGCATCAAAAAACGGGTGTATGAGACAGCATCCGATACGCTTTGATGGTGCGCTGCCAGAATGGCAAGAATAGCCTCAAATGCTGCTAAAGCAGCAATACCGGATCCATGCAGAACCGGATGCTCGGCCGGAATGAAAATTTGTTCGTTGCTGAGAGCCGTTAATGGGGAGTGCGCGCCATCCGTGATCGCCACACAATAAGCGCCACGCCCACGTGCAATTTTCATGAAATCAACGGTTGCTTGCGAGTAACGAGGCAAAGCCATGGCAATCAGCAAATCGTCCGGAGTCAGGCCAGATGCTTTTAATGCAACGCGCTCAAGGCCGCAGTCGCCAGTGAGCATGATTTGCGCGCGGCTGAAAGGTAATAACCCGTCAGCAAAAAGCTGTAACAAATTACCGCTGATGCCAAAGCCTAAAAACGCAATGCGCTGCGCTCTTAAAATACGCAGTGCTGTGCTTTCCCAGACCGGATTATCAGCCTGCTGAGAGATGTTTTTAAGCAGCTTGATAGCATTGGCGAAGGAATCTTCAACAACCCGTTTGGGTGGAATGTGACGGGCACGGTCGACATTTTTAACAGGCTTCAACAGTGACTGGTAACCTTGCACAGCATGGTTGCGAAACTCGGTGTAACCATGAAGCCCTAGCGCTTTGACAAAACGGGTAATCGTCGCTGTTGAGGTTTCTGTTGCAGCCGCAAGCTCTTCAATACCCATTGTTGCGACAGGAAAAGGATTAGTCAGCACATAATCAGCTATTTTTTGCTGATTGGCTGTTAAATTTATCCACTGTGCTTCAATGAGCGCGGCAAGTGTCACTGATTTTCCCTCAACTTCAGATGATAAAAATCCTATCAAAAATATATGATTTTGAAAATCTTTTTCATTAAGTGTTGCGAAATTTCTTTTTCAAGTTAAGAGTTTGAACATAATAGCAATGCTGCCTGATAGATCGGACAATGGTAACTCTATTGAATTTATAGATGAAACTGCTGTACTCATTTCACGTTTTGTTATTTTGTGAGTGCATGAATAACAGGCTTTAAAAAGACCGGAGGACGAGATGAGAGTTTATATTTGTGCGGATATTGAGGGTGTAGCTGGTGTCGTGACTTCACTGCAAGGACAACCTGGCAATCCTGAATATGAACGTGCTCGTCGTTTGATGACAGAAGAAGTCAATGCTGCCATTGAAGGTGCTTTAGCGGGTGGCGCAGATTATATTCTGGTTAACGACTCTCATGGTCCGATGGTCAATATCATCCCTGAATTGCTGCATCCTTCAGCAGAGCTTATTCTCGGGCGCCCAAAGAAATTTAATATGGCAGCCGGACTGGATGAAAGCTTTGATATGTTGTTTTTCACCGGCCACCATGCAAGCGCTGCGCAATATGGGGTGCTGGCGCATACCACAAATGGTTTTGCCTTCCGTACGATTAAACTGAATGGTCAGATCGTCGGTGAGCCCGGTTTTTATGGCGCTTATGCCGGTGAATTAGGCGTACCTGTTGCCTTGATCAGCGGCGATGATCAAACAGAATTAGAAAACCGTCCGTTCTTTCCGAATGCAGAATTTGCAACCGTTAAAACGGCGCTCGGCAATCGCGCTGCCCGTCAGATCTCTGTGCATAATGCCCGTGCCCTGATCCGCGATTTAGCCCAAAAAGCTGTTGAGCGTAAAAATGAACTGAAGATTTGGAAACCATTTACCGGACGTATCCATGCAGAGTTCATCATGAACTCCCCCCTGCTTGCCGATCAAATGGCAATCATCCCATGTGCGAAACGCACAGATGCGACCACAATTAGCTTTGATTGTGCCAATGTGGCCGAAGCCATTGGCTGGATGGGCGTTCTCTCAGGTCTTTCTGCTAGTGTGAGATAAGATCATCACAAAATATCTCTCTGATCAGAGTGATCTGATTTTACGGGCTGTTTCCTGCAAGAGTATAAAAGCTTGAAAACGTTTTTCGTGCCATGACTGCAAGTCCGCATTGGGTTGATTAATGTCACCCATTTCAGACATGCTGGACATTGCTGACGGCAAGTCGGGATAGGCTCTTGCCGCAACAGCCCCAAGCATTGCTGATCCGAGAAGTACAGGTTCTGTCGAGGTGGATGCGGTGACAACAAGTCCGGTTGTATCGGCAAGTATTTGGCGAACGAGATGAGAACGTGCTGCACCACCTGAAACAACAAGCGTGTCGGTTGTGATACCTTTTGCGCGTTGCGCTTCAACAATTTGCCTTGCACCGTAGCCAAGGCCGCAAAGTCCGGCCAGATAAAGTGCAGCCAGACTATCCATATCCGCATCAAGATTAAGCCCTGCAATGATTGCTCGGGCATCCGGATCAGCAAACGGGGCGCGATTACCTAAAAACTCAGGCACGACATGGATGTCACCGACAATGGCAGGAGTATTAGTTGCGCCACCTTTGGCCTGAACAATATCAGCCAGATTATCTGCCAGACTTTGACCTTGTGCTGCCGCCTGCTTTTCTGCCTCAGCTGCAAAAGGATGCATATGGATCAAATGATCGATGGCAGCGCCTGCTGCCGATTGACCACCTTCATTCAACCATAGACCCGGCACCATGGCGGAATAATATGGCCCCCAGACCCCATCAACGAAAACAGGTTTTTCTGTCGTGGTCATGGTGCAGGCTGATGTGCCAAATACATAAGCCATACGTGTCAGCAAACTGCCAACCTCACCGCGTGCACCGACAGTGCCAATACCACCAGCATGGGCATCAATGAGACCGGCAGCAACTGCTGTGCCTGTTAAAAGCCCGAGTTCTTTCGCTGCCTGATCGCTGAGAACCCCGAGTTTTTCACCGCCGACACATATATCCCTGCCGATACGCTGGAACCCTTCATCGGCTAGCTGCTCCAAACCGATTGCGCGAAAATAGGCTTCATCCCAGCGGTTTTCATGGCTGAGATATGTCCATTTACAGGTGACCGTACATGCCGAACGTGCAAGGCTTCCGCACGATTTCCATGTCAGAAAATCGCTAAGATCAAAAAACTGCCATGCGTGATTAAAGGTGTCAGGCTTGTTTTCTTTCAACCATAATAGTTTTGGCGTCTCCATTTCAGGTGAAATAGTGCCGCCAACATAGTTTAAAACTGTCGCGGCTGTTGCATTAATGCGTTCAGCCTGAGCAACAGCCCGATGATCCATCCAGACGATGATATTACGTGCAGGATCATTGGATGGCCCCACAGCAAGCGGCTGACCGCCCTCGCCTAACACCACCAAAGAACATGTGGCATCATAGCCGATGCCAGCAATATTTTCAGGTGCAACACCACTGATTTTGATGGTTGCTTGAACGCTCTCGCAAACGGCCTGCCAGATATTGTCACTTGATTGTTCGACAATGCTGCCCGCTTCACGCCACATGGTAATGTCGCGTTTGGCTGAAGCCAGCAAAGTGCCTTTTGCATCAAATAAACCAGCACGCGCACTGCCCGTACCGACATCAACACCCAAATAATAATGGTTCATGGTCTTTGACCCGTTTAAGAGCGTTTGCATAAGCTATGTGTTAAAGCCGTGTATAATTCTTACAGATCAAGGCTTTGAGGGATAATCACCAGATCACGAATGGTAATATTGCGCGGTCGTGTCAACATGAACATCACTGACTCTGCAACTTCTTTAGGTTCCATCAAGCTGCCTGCGGCCAGTGCTTCTTCAAGTTTGGCTTTTGGCCAGTCACTGATCAGCGCAGTCACAACAGGCCCGGGTAAAACACCACCAACACGAATGCCGTATGGTGCCAGCTGACGGCGCACAGTATGTACAAAAGCTTGAACAGCATGTTTGGAGGCGGTGTAGATCGGCTCCCAGATAACAGGTACAACACCTGCAACCGAGCTGGTGACGATAATATCACCGGTTTTACGTTCCATCATATGAGGCAAAACAGCGTGAATGGTGCGGAAAGCTGCATTGATGTTGAGATTGAGCATGCGATCCCATGCATCAGGCTCGCCTTCCCATAAAGGCCCGCCACAATAAGCACCGGCATTGGCATGAAACACATCCAGCTGGCCAGCTTGTTCCAGTATTTGCGGCATCATGGTTGCTACAGACGCAGGATTGAGCAGGTCAATGACCAGTGGCTTGGCCTTTTCGCCAAGCTCGGCACATTTTTCCTGCAATGCTTTTTCATCACGATCAACCAGAAACACTGTCATGCCTGCTTCGATCATGTGCTTTGCACATTCAAAACCGATGCCTGAAGCAGCGCCCGTAACAGCACCAACCTGGCCTTTGAGATCTTGAGCCATTTTAAAACCTTTCAGAAATTAAGCGCGGCCATGGGATTGGCGCGAACGACGGGCAAGTGAGTCAACAATGACGGCTATGGCGAGCACTGCGCCGGTGATCATGTAACGAAGTGAAGATGAGAGATCGAGTAAAGTCAGACCGCTGGCGATAGACTGGATAACAATAATACCGAGCAAAGCCGACCATGCACTGCCGCGCCCGCCAAACAGGCTCGTACCACCAATAACGGCTGCTGCGATGGCGTTGAGGTTGACATCGCCTGTACCCGCTTGCTGGCTGGATGATGCAAGACGCGCAGCTGCCAGAATACCACCTGTCGCGGCAAGGACGGAACATGTCATAAAGGCAGAAACATAAATGAAATTCACATTAATGCCTGCACGGCGCGCGGCTTCACGATTGCCGCCAACAGCCTGCATCGCACGCCCCCATCGGGTGCGCGTAAGCGCATAGTTCATTGCAACAACCAGTGCAACGAACACACCAAACATCCACGGCACGCCACGGGACTGGTTGAGGTAAAAAACAACACTGCCGATAAGCAAAGTGATGATGATTGCTTTAAGGGCAATGCCAGTTGATGAAGCAGCCGACAAACCTGCTGCGCGGCGCCGTTGGGCTGCGCTGAATTCTGTCAGAAAAATTGCAAGACCTGCTGCAATGACAAATGCATAGGACAATAAACGCGGTATGACTAAAAGCTGGCCAAAGCTGACAAGACATGAGCCGTAAGGCAGGTTGATTGAACCGGTATTGCCAAGCAGATAAAGCTGTAAACCAAGAGCGGCTAACAGTCCTGCCAGCGTCGATACAAAGCTTGGCATGCTAAAACGTGTATAAAGAAACGCATAAAGCAGACCTATAAGAGCGCCTGTACATAACGCGGCCAATATAGCGATGCCGACAGGCCAGCCGTGATTAACCCAAAGCACGCCCACAACGGCAGAGGCCAGACCACTGACCGAGCCCACCGACAAGTCAATTTCACCAAGCATCAATACGCACACAATACCAAGTGCGATCACACCGATGGTTGAACTATCAAACAGTAGATTGACCAGATTGCTGCTGGATAAAAAGACTGGGCTCAAAGACTGGAAAACAGTCCAGATAATCACAAGGCCGATGATGACGGGCAGTGAACCAAGATCACCTGAACGCACCCGATCAAAAAAGCTTGTCAAAGCACCAGAAAGACCTTCATCGTGGCGCACACGTGTATCCTGACGATCAAGCGGAGTATTGCCGGAAGGTTGGGTCATTCTTCTACTCCACGATCTTCTTTGCTCAGACCCGCTGTTTGGCGGCGTTCGGCTCTGCGTGATACTGAGTTACTGCTGGCACCGGTAATGGCTGCCACAAGCTCTTCATTGGATGAATCCGGATAGAAAACACCGTTATTACGGCCTAAGCGCAATACTACAATGCGATCAGCAACGGCGCGTACATCTTCCATATTATGGCTGATCATTAAAACACCCAAACCGCGGTCACGTACACGCTCGATCAGATCAAGCACTTCAGCAGTTTGCGCGACACCTAGAGCGGCGGTCGGCTCGTCCAGCATGATAAGTTTGGGCTCAAGCAATAATGAGCGCGAAATTGCAACGGTCTGGCGCTGACCACCGGAAAGCGAAGCTACCGGCTCACGTACACTTGGAATACGCGCTGACAATTCATTGAGCAGTTTCCATGCTTTAATTTCCATGGAAACTTCATCGAGCCTATAGGGACTCATCTCACGGCCAAGAAAGATATTGGCGACAACATCAAGGTTTTCACACAGCGCCAAATCCTGAAAGACTGTCGCAATACCAAGATCAAGTGCCACACCGGGTGACGAAAGTGTCACGCGCTTGCCGTTGAATTCTATGGTGCCGGATGTCGGCTGATGAACGCCGGCAAGGGTTTTGATCAGCGTCGATTTACCCGCGCCATTATCGCCCACAAGAGCCACAACCTCGCCGGGATACACTTCCAGATTAATGTCTGTCAGAGCTGAAACAGCACCAAAGTTCTTCGATATTCCGTTAAGACGCAGCACTGGCTGCTGCGTTGCCGTTGAGGCATTATGATCTTGGGGCATGATCGTTTTCCCTGAAAGTCGCACATATTCCTGTTACTTTGCACTGAACAGGAAAGAAGGTGTCCGGAAAAAGCCGGACACCTTAGTGGATTATTGCGTAATTCCGAGCGCTTTACAGCCTTCGGCATAACGATCAACGCAAAGTGTTGCAGCTGGCACGATGTTCTTATCAACGATTTCAGCTTTAAGATTTTCTGCTGTGACAACAACAGGCACAAACAACTTCGATGGCGTATTATACAAAGTCGCTTCTGCTTTTGGTGTTTCACCATTCAGAAATTGACCGGCAATTTTTGCAGCTTCCGCAGCCACAATTTCAGACGGCTTGTTAATGGTGTTGTACTGATCGCCAGAAATAATCAGCTGAAGTGCGGCAATGGTTGCATCATTACCTGTAACAGGCGGCAGAGGATCAATCCCAGATGCTTTCATCGCAGCGATTGCACCGCCGGCAGTGCCGTCATTAGCAGCAACAACACCAATAATCTGGTCGTTAAAACGGGTAATCTGACCACTTGCCCATTGCTGTGCTTTGCTTGGTGCCCATTCCGGTGTGTCGAATTCAGCTAATGTCTTATAGCCGCTGTCTTTCAAACCAGCATGGATA
>JAEWHQ010000224.1 GCA_023387715.1 Pseudomonadota bacterium
CAAAGCCTGATAGTCAGCATTGTCGGTACAATGGCTGTCATTCATTTAAACGGTGACACAGCATGGCCGGTCATTATTTATGCAAGCGGCATGGCATTTATAGTCTTATCCGGCCAGTTCTTACTGCGCTTTAAAAAAGAAAAAGCTTAAACCAATAACCGATCGGGCGCTCAACGCCCGATCGGTTTTACAACATCCATCAAGGACGAAGTTCGCTTGATGCCAATCGCAAAGCATAGCGCCGGATATCTTCCGGCCAGCCTCGAATTTGCTGCTGCATCTTCTCCTGATCGCCCGCAAATAAAGCGCGAATAGCCTCTTCATAGCCTTCTAAATCACCTGCCATTGTGTACATGAACTGATAGGCCGCTTCCTGTGCAGCGCGCTGTGTATCGCGGGGCCCTGCATGGCGGCGAGCTTCATCCACCAACTTCCGCAACACGGCAGATGCACCGCCCGGTTGTTTTGCCAGCCAATCCCAATGGCGCGGCAACAAGGTCACCTCACGCGAAACGACACCTAGTTTCGGCCGCCCTCGTCCGCGTGGTTCTGGTTGAACCTCATCCTCCGCAACTGATGTAACGCCATATTGAGAAGTCAAACGTGCAGCAATTTCCTGCTCGCTGCCACGAATATCCAGATCAATAATCCGTCCGGTTTCATCATCAAAAACCAAAACAGCACTCGTCGCATCAGTTTCTAATGTCGCCTTCACAGCTAGAGCTGCTTCTAGCAAAGCACCGGAAAATAATAATTCCTGCCCATTAAATGCGGTGCAGGATTTTGAAAGGGTCAAAGTCATATGCGTATTCCATTGATAAAAATCAGTCACTCTTCATTTTCTTATTATTACCCGTATAAAATTCTTGCGTCAATATTACCCGTGTAATAATAAGCTTTCACAAAATTCATAAAAGGAGCCTTCATATGCAGGGTATTGAACGAAAAGCTGCAATCGCAGCCTATAAAGAGAGAAAAGTTGCAAGCGGCATTTACAGTATCACCTGTCAAGCAAGTGCTGAAAGCTGGGTTGGCCACTGGACAAATATTGACGCAATCAAAACGCGGCTCTGGTTTACCTTGCGCCAAAACAGCTCAATGCAAAAAGCATTACAAAGCGCATGGAATACCCATGGCGAAGATCAGTTCAGCTTTGATATTCTGGAAAGATTTGAAGAAGACGAGCCTGAATACATCCGTGCATCAATACTAAAAGAAAGAGCATTATTCTGGCGCGAAAAGCTAAACGCCTATGCCATATAAAAAGAGACAAGAAGCCTCACCGCAAATCTGTAACAATAAATATAGAGCGCATTCATAAATGCCGCCCTGGGGCGGCATTTTTTTATCTGTTGAGAAATTGGACAATCAGGAATCCGGATCTTTAAAATCCGTCTCGCCTTTTTTCCAGTATCCGGCTGCGATAACGCGGCTGCGGTCAAAGCCGCAATCAACCACAAAATGACGCCGCACATCACGCACCACGCCCGCTTCAGCTGAAAACCACACTTGTCCGTTTTCCTTAGACAAACCGGTTGTCATCATCGCATCCTGCAATTCACGACTGCTGCCAATCGGTGCGCCTTTACGTGAAATCCAGTGAATATCAGCCCTCGCTTTCGTGATGATTTGCTGTTTGTCACTATCTTCCGGCACTTCGAGAAAAGCCGTTACTTTGGCCGTTTCCGGCAAGTCTTCAAGGATGGCACCAATAGCTGGCAAAGCAGTTTCATCACCGCCGATCAGCAAATGTTCGGCACTCTCATCATAGCGATAGCCACCGCGTGGCCCTGCCATTTGAATAACGTCGCCAGGCTTTGCTCTTTCCGCCCATGTCGAGCATGGCCCATCGCCATGTAAAACAAAATCAATATCCATTTCGGCATCGTTTTCGTAAAAATAGCGGATGGTATAAGCGCGTCCGCTTGACCTTTCACTGTCCGCCACCGGCGCAAAAAGCTTAACCCATTGTGCCGGACGCTTGACCGGAAAACCTTCCAATGCACTTGATCCGACCGTTATGCGTTTCATGTGCGGGCTTACCATTTGCACTTCCCGCACTTCAGCAATCCGCAAGCGGCGGTCTGTCGGAATAGGCGCACGTTCTGTTATTTCAAAATCAGACATTTCAATCTCCATTCTTCACATTCAGCCGTTGCGACGGCGTAAACTGGTGAGTGAGAGTAAAAGGGCAATAACTGCCATGAAGGCCGCAACCGTGAAGGCACTTTGCATACCGGCAGCCACTGTTTGCGGCGTAGCAGATGCGGCATCACCGGCAGAATGGGCGTAGATTGCCCCCATTAAAGAAGCACCGGTGATAAGTCCTAAGTTACGCGCAAGTGCGAGCAAACCAGAGACAAGACCACGTTGCTGTGGCTCTGCATCCATCATCACGGCGGTGTTGTTCGGGGTTTGGAAAAAGGCAAGGCCAACACTGATAAAGGCAATGGCCACCAGATAAACCGGAATACCCCCAGTAACCGAAACCCACGACATGATCAGTGAGCCGATTGCAAATAGAGCAAGCCCGATAACCATCGTTAAACGCGCGCCGATTTTATCGGCAATCGTTCCGGCAAGAACGCCCATAAAGGCGGCAATCAATGGGCCGACAGTCATCACCATGCCAACTGTGCGCATATCAAGTTCCAACGCTAATTTTAAGAAAAATGGCCCTAAGATTAAGGTCGCCATCATCACAGCATAGACAAGAACACTCATAATCATGCTGGTTGATAAAAGCGCATTGCGGAACATTGAAAGGTTTAGCAAAGATGCTGGTGTGCTCAACTGCACCCAGATAAACCAGATGAAGCCGATGGCAGCTGCAACTTCTAAGCCCAGCACCAATTCATCACCAAATCCGCGTGTGCCTGAGAAAGTCATGGCGAGCGAATAAGCAGCCAGCGTTGCTGCCAAAAGCACGGTTCCTGTCCAGTCGAAATTTCGCAATGATGATGTTTGCTTTGGCGCATCCACCGAGGCTGGCAGGTAAAGCTGCACCAAAAAATAAGCAACAATACTGAGCGGAATATTGACCCAGAACATCGACTGCCAGCCGAAAAGACCGAGCAAAAAAGCCCCTAAAGACGGCCCCAGCGCAATGCCGAATGAAACCATGGTTGACAAAACACCCATTGCAAAACCTGTACGGTTTTTAGGGAAAACCTCGCCGACAAAAGCAAAGGACAAAGCCATTAAAACAGCACCGCCAACCCCTTGCAGCGCACGCCCTGCAATCAGCATAGGCAGGTTTGCCGAGAGGGCACATATGGCGGAAGCCACCATAAAAATAACTAAACCCCAGAGATAAAGGCGCTTTTTGCCAAGCTGATCGCCAAAGCGACCAACCCCGACAATCAACGCGGTGACCACCAGCAGATAGCTGACCACCACCCATTGAATAGCACCAAAACTTGTGCCGAACTCGGTTACCAGTTGCGGCAGCGCGACATTGATAATGTTGGTACCTAATTGCGATAAAAGAATTGCCAGTGAAAGCCCGGTCAAAACCATGCCGGAACGAACGGGCCGTGGCAAAATTTCAGTTTGAGAAATTTGTGTCATCATATTTTTCCGTTACAAAACCTTGAGAGAAGGCTTTTCATGAAAAAAAGATAACGCCACATTTGAATTGTTTGCAGTGCAATGATGGAATTATATAATTGCATCAAATGCAATTGAGACTCTATCTTTCATGTCAGACAAACGCCTTTCACAAATTGATATGAATTTGCTCATCACGCTGGATGCGCTCTTGTCGGAAGGCAGCGTTGCCGGTGCTGCGCAGCGCATGAACCTCAGCGCCCCTGCCATGAGCCGCCAGCTGACCCGTATCCGTGAATTATTTGACGATCCCATTCTGGTGCGTGCCGGTCGCGGCCTTGTACCGACACCAAGGGCAGAAGAGTTGCGCGAACGTTTACGCCAATTTGTCTTGGCCGCAGAAACGCTTGTGCGCGGCGAA
Source organism: Pseudomonadota bacterium (assembly GCA_023387715.1). Lineage (GTDB taxonomy): Bacteria > Pseudomonadota > Alphaproteobacteria > Rhizobiales > Rhizobiaceae > Paenochrobactrum > Paenochrobactrum glaciei. Next base: position 3,971 of record JAEWHQ010000224.1, read on the forward strand.
GGCGAGATTGACCCGCGCCAGCTGGAACGCACATTTACGGTGCGCTCCAATGATGGTTTTGTGGGCGCTTATGGTGCGGCTATCGCACAAGCCGTTTTTCAGGAAGCTGCTAAAGTGCGGCTTTATTTTGCCCCGCAAGGCAATGAAGATGTTGAGGCTTTGCGCGAAGGCAAGGTGGATCTTGATATTGGCGTAATCGGTGCCATGGGGCCGGAAGTGCGCTTGCAAGCCTTGTTTCATGACCGCTTTATCGGCGTTGTACGCCGCGATCATCCGATTGCAACACAAGGTGCATCCTTGGAAAATTTTATTCTTTACCCGCATGTTTCCGTTTCACGGCGCGGGCGGTTTGACGGGCCGATTGATAAAGCGCTGGCCGCACAAGGCAAGGAGCGCACCGTCAGCCTTGCTGTTGCCAGCTTCTCCGAGAGCCTCGAGATTGTGCGGCGCAGTGATTATATCGCCGCCATGCCCGACCGCCTCACCCATGCAGCACGGCGGGATCTTTTTAACTTTCCGCTACCCGTCCAAGCCGATGCCCTTGCCATTTCACAAGCCTGGCATCCGCGCTTTGATGCCGATCCGGCACATCGCTGGCTCAGAGCCCTCGTGCGCCGGATTTGTTCCAATTCGGTTTAAAACAGCAAGCGACCATATAAGGCTTTATTTTTTAAAGTGCTTTGCAGCAAATGCCCGATCTTCTTGTGTCACAGACGTTAACTTCTTCAGATGTTTACCCAAAAAGCCATTGAGATCATCCATCACCGTATACATCACAGGCACGAAAATGAGGCTCAATGCTGTCGACGTAATCAAGCCGCCAATCACAGCGATGGCCATCGGTGCGCGGAAAGCGGCATCTCCGCCAACACCGATGGCCGCCGGCACCATCCCTGCAACCATTGCGATGGTCGTCATGATAATGGGACGGGCACGGGTGATACCTGCCTTGATCAAGGCTGCGCGACGCTCCAGACCTTGCCCACGGCATTCAATGGCATAATCCACCATCAGAATTGAGTTTTTACACACAATCCCCATCAGCATCAGCAGGCCGATGACTGAAGACAGATCAAGTGCTGCACCATAAATCAGCAAAGCCAAGGCCGCACCGCCGATGGAAAGCGGCAAGGCAATCAAAATAGTAACCGGTTGCAAGAAATCTTTAAACAACAGCACAAGAACTGCCAGTACCACCAAAATACCGGTCAAAAGCGCCACTGCGAAGTTTTCAAACATCTCATTCATTGCTTCGGCATCGCCATACTCAATCTGGCTGACACTGGTTGGCAAATCCTTATAGGCAGGCAATTCTGCAATTGCTGCCAAAGCCTCACCCAATGTGGCACCGCCACTCAAATTGGCTTCAACTTGTATCAACCGCTTACGGTCAAGCCGTTCAAGTCTGCTTTCTGCCGTGCCAAATTCAATATCCGCAACCGAAGCCAAAGGCACCATTTGTCCTGATGCAGTGCTGACCCGTAATTGACGCAAACTATCAAGCTGGCTGCGCGTATCCTCATCAAACAAAACACGGATCGGTATCTGCCGGTCGCCTAAATTGAACTGCGCTGAATTGGCATCAATTTCACCAAGCGTAGCAATACGTGTCACCGTACCAATGGCAAGTGGAGAAACACCCAGTCGCGCAGCCTCATCAAGACGCGGTTTCACATGCACTTCGGGCGCAGGCAGCGGCTCGCCCGAAACCACATTAGCAAGTTGCGGCAGTGTCCGCATTTGTTTTTCCAAGGCACGCGCTGCCTGCGATAATTCCTCACCATTATTACCGGCCAAAGTAATCGATACTTCCTTGCCGCCATTATCATTGAGGAAGGTGAAACGAATATCCGCAGTGCCAGCGAAAATAGGGCGTACGGCTTCTTCAAAAGCTTTACGGCTTAAATCACGCTCGGCTCGCGGTTTCATTTTAATCAAGAGATCAAAATCATTCACGCCTTCGCCGCTTGTCGCCAGCACATCAATCACTTCCGGCCATTTGACCAATTGCGTCACGATGTGATCTGAAACCCGCGCGGCTTCTTCAAGCCGTGTGCCCGGCGCAAGCGTTACTTTGGCCTGTGATAAATTATTATCACCTTCAGGCATAAAGCCGGTAGGCAGCAGGCTCATCAGATAAACCGAGCCGGTAAAGATCATCGCGACCAGCGCCAAAGTTGTTTTTCGGTGATCCAATGTCCAGCCTAACACACGCTGATACCAGGCTCTAAGACGTGATTTTTTGGCTTCTTTCTGATGCGTCTTAGCAGGCAACAGCCAATAGGCTGCCATTAGTGGCGTAAGCAAGCGCGCCACCGCCATTGAGATCAAAACGGCAATGGCAACCGTTAAGCCAAACTGTTTAAAATACTGACCAACCGCGCCGCCGATAAAACTCACAGGCGCAAAAATCGCAACAATGGTTAGCGTTGTGGCGACAACCGCAAGACCGATGGCATCCGATGCTTCCAGTGCTGCCTGATAAGGACGTTTGCCCATATGCACATGGCGCTCAATATTCTCAATCTCGACAATCGCATCATCGACAAGAATACCGATCACCAAGGTTAGCGCCAGCAAACTGATACTGTTCAGCGTAAAGCCAAGCAAATCCATCACGGCAAAGGTCGGCAAAATCGACAATGGCATAGCAACCGCCGCAATCAAAGTTGCCCGCCAATTCCACAGAAAGAAAAACACCACCACAATGGTCAGCAGCGCTCCTTCGACCAGCGCTGACATCGCATTATTATAGCTTTGCAATGTATATTCGACCGTCGAAATCAGTTCTTTGATGGTGAGTTCCGCGTGGGAGGTCTGAATTTCGGCCAATTTCTTCGTGACACCGGCAGCTACAACCGTGTCACTATAGCCTTTCGCACGCGAGACTGAAAAACCAACCACCGGCACGCCATCAAGACGCGCAAAACCGCGCATTTCAGACGCCGTATCATCCAGCGTGGCAATCTCGCGCAATGGTATCCAGCGTCCACCCGGCAAAGGAATTGTCAGACGCTGCAATTCCTCAAATGTACGCGCGCTGGCAAGCGTGCGCACCGATTGCTCTTGCCCGCCAATATGGCCGCGCCCGCCCGGCACATTCACATTCAATTCACGCAATGTCGTGTTGATCTGATCGGCTGTGACACCTAAAGCCAGCAAGCGCTCAGATTTCAAAGAAACGCGGATCTCGCGGTTGACGCCGCCAAGGCGGCGCACTTTTTGCACACCTGGCACAGTGAGCAGCTCACGCGTGATTGTATCTTCAACAAACCACGATAAATCAACAGCCGATAAATGCGGTGCAGATACCATGTAATAAAGGATCGCACTGCCATCGACATCCTCACGCGCCACCAATGGCTCCTGAATTGTCTGCGGCAGATCAGAGCGAATTTGCGTGATCGCATCGCGCACATCATTGGTAACACGGTCAGGATCAGTGCCGATCTTAAATTCAACAGTCGTGGTTGAAACACCATCAGCAATAGATGAACGGATATGACGGACACCGGCAATCCCTGAAACGGCTCCTTCCACACGGCGGGTCACCTGCGTTTCCATCTCCGATGGCGCAGCGCTCGTTTGCGTCACGGTAACCGTGACAATCGGAAAAGACACGTTCGGATCAGAGTTAGTCGGCAAGCGTTCAAAGGCAAACCAACCTGCAAACGTCATTGCCAAAAACAACACAATGGTCGGGATCGGCTTGGCGATCGCCCATGCGGAAATATTATTAAACATGAGATAATCTTTCAGGGAGAGGTGATCTTGTGCTCAGCCATCGCTGCCGATATCGGCAGCGGCACAACCGCCTCGCCATCATGCAGCAAAGGCCCTGCTTTTTTGATCAGCTGATCACCGTTTTGCAAACCGGTTAACACTTCCACCTGACCATTCCGGCGCACACCGAGCGTGACATTTCTTTTCACCGCTTTGCCGTCAGTCACCACAAATACAGACGTATCTTTTGCCCCCTCACTGTAAAGAACCGCAGAATTATTGACAAAAATACTGTCACTTTGGCCAAGCAGCACTTCCGCCCTGCCAAACACTCCGGCAAACAACGAGGATGTGTTTTCAAACGCAATATAAGCAGTGCCCAGACGTGTCTGCGGATCAATTTTCGGCGAAACCAATCGGATATGACCGCTGACAAGCTGGCCACTCGGCAAAGTCACACGCGCAACCTGCCCTGCTTTTAATAAGGACAATTCACTTTCAGGAATATCCGCTGCCAGTTCACTTTCGCCATTGCGGATGAGCATCAAAAGCGGCTCAGTACCGGCAAGCGCGCCTGCACGTGCTTTACGCTCCGAGATAATGCCTGCAACAGGGGCTTCAACCACCGCTTTAGCACGCTCTGATTTTGCTTCGGCTAATTGCGCTTCGGCCTGAATAAATTCAGCCTCTGCAACTGTCACACCCTGTCGCGCCACATCCAATGCGGATTGGCGCTCATCAAAATCTTGTTTGCTGATCGTGCGTGAACCTATTAAGCGCTGTGCACGGGCAAAATTGGCTTCAACCTGCCTGAAGCTTGCCTGTTGCTGCGCAACCGCAGCCCGCGCCCGCGCCACACGCCCCTCATTTTCGCGTAAATTATGATCCAGCTTTGCAGTATTTAAGCGAACAAGCACCTGACCTTTTGCAACATGATCACCAATTTCTGCATCAACAGTCGCAATACGCTCATTGCTTAATGATGTACCAACAGCCACTTCTTCGCGCGGTACAAACAAACCATTAAACGGCAAGGTTAGATCCGTTTTCAGCCGTTCAACAGTCACTGTCGTGACTGTTTTAGCAGTGCGGGGATCGCCTTGCTCTTCATTGGCAAGCGCAGCATTCACACCAAAAATAAAACATAAGAAACAAGCAAAAAGTGAGAGGCGCAAGAACAACCTCATGGTTCAATACCTTCAAAAAATGAAGCGCAGCAGCGCTAACGATGCCTGCTGAGAACCAAAAAACCATGCAGATTGCGTGCAGAAACCGTCGAAAAAATGCAGATGTGATTAGAACAGATAAAAATGGTGCGCAAAATCCCAAGTAATTGGGAGGCTACTAAAAGGCATAATCGCGTTGGAAAAATTGTTTTTTGATACAAATAAAAACGGCACCGGTTCTTAAAACCGGTGCCGTTTGATCTTCATTAGAGCTTTACCCAGCCTTCAGGCGGGAACTTGCCCGGATGAATAGTGCCGCATTTCGGGCAGGTACGCAGTTTTTCATCTGCATAAAATTCAGCATAAATCGGCGGCAGATCATCAACAATAGATTCAAGATCAACCTCGGCACGATGAACGCGTGTCGAACAGTCAAAACAATACCATTCCACCGCATCCAACAAACCTTCAGGGCGGGCTGGTTCGATCACCAGACCGATGGAGCCTTCCTGCGGGCGCTGCGGTGAATGACGGATATGTGGCGGCAGAAGGAAAATATCGCCTTCACGGATCGGCACATCATAAAACTCGCCGCTGGCCGTATCATGCAGTTTTAGCAGCATGTCGCCTTTCAGCTGGTAGAAAAACTCTTCCACCGGATCATCGTGGTAATCAGTACGGCGGTTCGGGCCACCGACAATGGTCACCATCAGATCGGCATCTTTCCAAATCTGCTGATTGCCAACTGGCGGCTTCAGCAAATGCTGATGCTCATCAATCCATTTTTGCAAATTGAAGGCGCTCAATTTTCCCATAGCTCAACTCCCATTATTTAGCGCAATTGCGCTTGGTCTCCTGCTCCGCTTTACCCATGCCGCATATTAAAGACGTTATAATTTACAGCCTCTATCAGGCAAAACGGCTCCTCACCGGCTGAAGAAACAACCAGCCGTCGCGCCCTGCTGCTTATGAGTTGGCACCCCCGCAACGCAAAGCCCCTATGATGGTGATTTCATCCCTTGAGCAATTATAATGCAAGAATGAAAATTCCTATCAATTAATAAGATATAATTATAAATCTTAAATTTTGTTTCGATGATCATTGCTCAGCAACATGCCTTGCAAATGATTGCGCAGCACCGTGATAAAACTGCTCACGGCCGGAGATAAGGACTTGCCGCTGGCACGGATCAGGCATAAATCACGCGACACTGTCGGATCAACCAAGGGGCGCGAAACCAGATTATATTGATCAGCGCGCGACATTGCATAGGTCGGCAAAACTGCCACGCCTAAACCAGCGCCAACAAATGCCAAGGCCGTTGTCACCATAGACGCTTCAAACTTTGGATGCAGGATTTGTGATGCTTGTTCGGCGCCCAGTTCCATCAAGCGCCGGATACCGCTATTGCGTGACATCGCAATCAACGGCCATTGTGGCAGATCATCCCAACGCACAAAAGCATTGCCTGCCAAAGGATGGTCAGCCGGCATAAACAAACCTAAATTATCCCGCATCAAAACCGTGCGTTCTATGCCTTCTTCATGCGCCGAGAAGGTGCCTAATCCGCAATCAGCATTATTGGCAACCACCTCTTCACGGATATCCTGATTGGGAGCATCCAGCACTTCAATATTGATACCCGGATAATCCTTATGAAAAGCGGCAATCGCAAAAGGCACAATGGCTGAAGACAATAAAGGCGAGGCTGCAATACGAATACGTCCGCGTTTTCGGGCTGCCAGATCACGGGTATTTTGAATAGCGTGGCCTAAATCTTCCATCACCTTGGAAGAGGAGGCACGAAACTCCTCGCCCGCTTGAGTAAGCTCGACGCGGCGCGTGGTGCGGTCAAACATCCGCACACCAAGCTCATTTTCCATCTCGCGGATCATGGTGGATAGAGCTGGTTGCGCAACACCCATATGACGTGCCGCCGCAGAAAAGCTTTTATGCTCGGCGACAGCCAGAAAGGCCTCAATCTGCTTGAGTGCAATGCGCATCTATCTTCCCACTTATACAAATTACTTATTAATTAATACGATAATTCATTCTGGATGAATAAACAAGGCAATGCAATGTTGCGCTCAGAAACAAGATTTTTCCCAATTATCAAGGCTGGCTGCGCCAGAAAAGCAAGGTTCCAGAATGACGAGTTACCCAAAACTTCAGCTTTATATTGCAGGTCAGTGGCGTTCTTCAAAAGAAACCATTCCGGTGCTTAATCCGGCTGATGAAACTATCATCGGCGCTTTACCGGTTGCAAGCCGTGCTGATCTTGATGATGCACTGGAAGCAGCAGCAAAGGGTTTTCGCATCTGGTCGCGCACGGCACCGGCAAAACGTGCCGAAGTTATTTTGCGCGCTGTAGCTTTGATAAAAGAACGCTCGGAAGAGATCGCCCGCTCCATCACCATGGAACATGGCAAGCCGATTGCGCAGGCACGCCTCGAAGTGCAACGCGGCTGCGAGTTTTTTGAATGGGATGCCGGTGAAGCCGTGCGCAGCTATGGGCGCGTTATCCCGAGCGAACCGGATATCCGCTATATAGTCATTCATCAACCAGTGGGCACAGTAGCCGCCTTCTCACCGTGGAATTTTCCGATGAGCCAGCCAGCCCGGAAAATCGCCGGTGCCATTGCTTCAGGCTGTTCCATCATTTTGAAGGCAGCAGAAGAAACCCCTGCCGGCGCACTTCACATTGCCAGCGCATTTCATGATGCCGGCCTGCCAGCAGGCGTTCTCAATCTCGTTTTTGGTGTTCCGGCAGATATTTCGTCCTACCTTATCCCGCAGGAACAAGTTCGCCTCGTTGCCTTCACCGGTTCAACCGCCGTCGGCAAACATTTGACCGAAATTGCCTCACGCAGCGTCACCCCTGTTTTGATGGAACTGGGCGGACACGCACCGGTGATCGTTTGCGATGATGTAGATCCGATAAGAGCGGCCGAGCTTTCCGTTTCCCGAAAAGCACGCAATAGCGGTCAGGTCTGCACATCGCCAACCCGCTTCTTTGTCCATAAAAACATCTACCACTCCTTTTTGGATGCCTTTGTGGAGCGCGCGAAAGCTGTCCGTATTGGTGATGGTTTTGATGCAAATACCGACATGGGGCCAGTTGCCAATCACCGCCGTGTTGAGGCTATCGAAACATTGGTTGAAGATGCCCGTGATCGCGGTGCGCAGATACTTGCAGGCGGCACCAAGCCAACGGGCAAAGGTTATTTCTATCCGCTGACCGTAGCAGCAGAGCTTCCCGATGGTGCCCGTGCCTTAGAGGTCGAGCCATTCGGCCCGCTTGCATTGATCAATCCGGTGGATTCAGTGGAAGAGGCGATCGAACGCGCCAATGCGCTGCCTTTTGGCCTTGCGGCTTACGGCTTCACCCACTCCGCGCACAATGCGCATATGCTTGCAGAACGCATTGAAGCCGGAAATGTCTCGATCAATACATTGGAAGCATCAGTTGCCGAAACACCTTTTGGCGGCGTTAAAGAAAGCGGCTATGGCCGTGAAGGCGGCGCCGAAGGGCTGCACCATTATATGACGGTTAAAAATATTTCACACCGCATGGTGCTGTAAAAAATCTAAACAAAGCCTGCCATTTCATCAATGGCAGGCTTCTTTTTTATTATTCAACCGCCCATTCACGCGTGGCGGTATCGGCTTTTTCAAAATCATCACAGATAAGGATCAGCTGATTATAATGGTCAGAATATTGCGTTAAAATTCGCACATCAGCATCACTTAAAGCGCGCGCAATTGCCCCCAACTGACCGGGTGTCCCTTGTTTGAGTTTACGAATAAGCGGACGCTGCATCGCAACCACCCGGATATTAGCAGCCTCAGCCGCAGCCCAAGCTACCTCACCGTTTTTAAATAGAAAATGCGCAATCACCCGATCACCATTTGAGAAAACGCCACCACCTTCAAATGGAATAGCGGCACGCCCCATCACTTCACCAAGCTTTGCCAGCCCGTCTTTTTCACCGCTTAAATCAAACTCAATATCAAACATTCTTTTCAACTTTCTCATGTATTTTCCGGCTGTCATCAGGGGCTTGCTGGCGTTCACTCATGCCATAATCACGCAAAACGCTTGCAACTCTTAAACGGTAATTGCTGAAAACATGATCACGTCCGGCTGTCTGCACATTGCGGTGCATCGTCAGGTTGCGCCAACGCTGAACAGCATCTTCATCGCGCCAGAATGACAATGACAAAACTTTATTCGGCACGGTCAGGCTCTGAAACCGTTCAATCGAAATAAACCCCTCAATATCATTCAAAAGCGGCCGCAACTGCGACGCCAAATCCAGATATTCGCCTTGTGTATCCGGTGTCGTTTCCGCTTCAAAAATAACGGCGATCATGGGCATCCCTTTCTTAATTCTGACGCATCATAGCCAATTGACGCTTCTTAATGGTTCGATTAGCGTCGAACTATGAGTGAAGGTCCCAACATTGCCCGTATTGCCGCTTTAGTGGCTGACCCTGCCCGCAGCGCCATGCTGCTGGGGCTTATGGATGGCCGTGCTTTAACCGCAACCGAACTCGCCAATCTTGGCGGCATCACCAAACAAACGGCCAGCAGCCATTTAGCAAAACTCGTTGATGGTGATGTGGTGAGTGTCGAAACACAAGGTAGGCATCACTATTTCAAACTTGCCGGGGAACATGTTGCTACCTTGCTTGAAGCTCTGATGGTTTTCAGCCACGATAACGCAACGCTTCAACCAGCCAAAACTATCCGCACCGGCCCGAAAGATTTAAACTTACGCAAAGCACGGATTTGCTATGATCATTTAGCCGGTGAAATGGGCGTAAAGCTCTATGATCATATGATGGAACATAACTGGCTGCATGATGATCTGAGCGTTTCAGCCAAAGGCTGGGATATGCTTGCACATATCGGCATTAGCCAAAAGACTTTGCCGTTAAGCAACCGCCCGCTTTGCCGGGCTTGCCTTGATTGGAGCCAGCGCCGCCATCATCTGGCAGGCCGCATTGGAAAAGCCGTTTTAGATCAAATGATTGCACTGGCATGGGCGCGGCGTTTGCCAACATCACGCGTGATCAGCTTTACGCCAGAAGGTGAACGACGCTTTTTTGACTGGCTGCAGTAAATAAAAATTGTCTATCCTCACATATTAACAACCAAAGCCGCCAGATAAAGCCCGATACCAAAAACACTATGCGCCATAAGACTGCGGAAACGTGCCGTTCCCGGCGCCGGTGTTTTGGACGCGGCAATACCAAAACCAAAGCACGGCTGCATAATAAAAAACGGCGCCGCCATACTTAATAATCCGGCCAGCAATGCAGGCCAGAATGTTGGTTGCTGCGCCCAGCCAATACCGGTGCATAGCAGCAGAATACCGGCAAAAAGCACGCCGGTAGCATAATGAACAATCCAGCCGATTGCCTTTTCACCAATCATCGGCTCAGCCTGCATAATATTGTTATGTTTGAATTTGCCTTGCGGCATATGCAAAATCCAGCGCCCGACAACGCGATAATCCAATGATGGGATTGCAAAGACCCGTTTGAGCATAATTGCCCATAGATCCATGACAATCGTTGCGCCAACACCCAAAGCAACGGCACGAACAATGAGATCGGTTTCCACTATCACATTTAACCTCTTAAAGCTTCCTGCAAGGCAAAGCCTGCTTTCTCTGTGGTGCCTATATAGAGCCAAACACACATACACACATTCAATTAATTGATTGAATAATATTTCTGCGCTAAGCCTGCACACATGAATCACGATGAGATACAAAACAAGTTTTTTGACCAGATCGCCGAGCTTGCCCGCGCTGCGGGCAGCGCGCAGCGTCTGATGTTGTTGCAGCATATTGCGCAAGGTGAGCGCTCGGTTGAGCGATTGGCTGAACTATCCGGCCTCACCATTGCCAATGCCTCGCAACATTTGCAGCAATTGAAGCGCGCCAATTTTGTGCAAACACGGCGCGACGGCAAAAATGTGCTTTATCGCTTGAGCAACGGCCCCGTTATTGAACTGATTTCAGCGCTCACCCGACTGGCAGAATATAATCAGGCAGAAGTTCGCTCGCTCATTCAAGACAGCATTCATCAACGCGATCAGCTGGAAGCTGTTTCACATGATGAGCTTGTCGAGCTTTTGCGAGATAATAGCATCACCCTGTTGGATGTACGCCCTGAAGATGAATATGCGTTAGGCCATTTACCGGGCGCGATTAATATTCCGTTTAATGAGCTGGAACAACGCTTGGCCGAGCTTGGCTCAGCACAGGAAGTGGTTGCCTATTGCCGCGGCTCAAAATGTGTTTTGTCACCCAATGCCGTTGCTACCTTAAAAGCCAAAGGTTTGCGTGCCAGCTATCTGATTGACGGCTTCCCTTCATGGAAAGCCGCCGGTCATACGGTTGAAACACAATAAAACTCTGCCTTCACACCAACTTTTAGCGCGTTACCCTTGCAAATTATGCAATGTAACAAACGGGCAGATATCCTTAGCAATATCACACAAATGACGGTGGTGGGTCAAATAAATAACCTGACCAGCCTCCGCCATTTGCGCAAATAAACGCAAAGTTTCTTCGGCACGGAAATCATCAAAGCTTTCCATAATATCATCTGCCACAAATGGCAGCGCCGGACGCTCACGCACAAATTCATAATAGCCGGCAACGCGCAATGCGAGATAAAGCTGAAAACGTGTGCCCTTGGATAATTC
>JAEWHQ010000241.1 GCA_023387715.1 Pseudomonadota bacterium
CACCGCACTTGTCGGTGTTAATGGTTCGGGTAAGTCTACGCTGTTCAAGGCCATTATGGGCTTTGTTAATCTGGCGCGCGGTGAAATCTCTGTCTTTGGCGAACCTGTCGCCAAAGCACTGAAGAAAAACATGGTCGCCTATGTACCGCAGAGCGAAGATGTTGACTGGAACTTCCCGGTTCTGGTTGAAGATGTCGTGATGATGGGACGTTATGGCCATATGGGCATGATGCGCATTCCAAAACGTGCCGACCATGAAGCTGTAACCGCAGCCCTTGCACGCGTTAACATGACCGAATTCCGCAAGCGCCAAATCGGCGAATTGTCGGGCGGTCAGAAAAAACGTGTTTTTCTGGCGCGCGCCTTGGCACAAGACAGCAAGCTGATTTTGCTCGATGAACCATTCACCGGTGTTGATATCAAAACCGAAGATCAGATCATCGAATTGCTGCGCTCACTGCGTGAAGAAGGCCGCATCATGCTGGTCTCAACCCATAATCTGGGGAGCGTACCGGAATTTTGTGACCGCACCGTGCTGCTGAAGCGTACAGTGCTGGCTTATGGCTTTACCGAAGATACATTTACGCAGGAAAATCTGGAGAAAACCTTTGGCGGCGTCTTGCGCCACCTGGTTCTGAACCAAGATGATCATGGCGGTGAAAAATCGCTCGGCATTATTACCGATGATGAAAGACCGCTGATCCTGCATGATGACAGACCCGTGCAACAGCCTGCTTCCGCCAATAAACCATCGTCTCAATCAACTGGTAAGCCGGTAAAAGGAAAAGCATAATGAGTGTGCTGCTTGAGCCATTCAGCTACCAATATATGGTCAATGCCATGTGGGTATCGGCCTTGGTTGGTGGTGTTTGTGCTTTTCTCTCTGCCTATCTGATGCTGAAAGGCTGGTCGCTGATCGGTGACGCGCTTTCGCATTCCATCGTGCCGGGTGTTGCCGGTGCTTATATGCTGGGCCTGCCTTTTTCCATCGGTGCATTTTTCTCCGGTGGTCTGGCAGCCGCAGCCATGCTGTTTTTAAACCAGCGCACCAAGCTGAAAGAAGATGCGATTATCGGGCTGATTTTCTCGTCCTTCTTCGGGCTTGGCTTGTTTATGGTCTCGCTTAAACCAACAGCTGTCAGCATCAACACGATTGTACTCGGCAATATTCTGGCCATCACACCGGAAGATACATTACAGCTTGCTATTATCGGCTTCATTTCACTCGCTGTTTTGCTGGTGAAATGGAAAGACCTGATGGTGGTTTTCTTCGATGAAAGCCATGCCCGTTCTATCGGCCTCAATCCTTCACTGTTGAAGATCATTTTCTTCACATTGCTGGCAGCTTGTACTGTGGCTGCGATGCAGACAGTCGGCGCATTTCTGGTAATCTGCCTTGTAGTGACACCGGGTGCGACCGCCTATCTTCTCACCGACCGCTTTCCGCGCTTGCTGACAATTGCCGTTCTGATCGGCATGATCACCAGCTTTGTCGGCGCTTATATCAGCTATTTTCTGGACGGCGCTACCGGCGGCATCATCGTAGTCATGCAGACAGCCATTTTCCTGATCGCATTTTTCTTTGCTCCTAAGCACGGCATGCTGGCCGCGCGCAAACGGGCTTCAGAAACGCTGCTCTTGTCAGGGGAGCTTGACCAATGATTGATACTCTCTTGCTGCCATTTCAGTTCGAGTTCATGCGCTATGCGTTTGTTATCTCGCTGCTGATTGCTATTCCGGCCAGTATCCTGTCTTGCTTCATGGTGCTGAAGGGCTGGTCACTGATGGGCGATGCCATCAGTCACGCCGTTTTCCCGGGCGTAGTGATTGCCTATATTATCGGCATTCCTTACGCCATCGGGGCCTTTATCGCTGGCATGTTCTGTGCGATTACAACCGGCTTTCTGAAGGAAAACAGCCGCATCAAACAAGATACCGTGATGGGTGTGGTGTTTTCAGGCATGTTTGGCTTAGGCCTTGTGCTCTATGTCAAAATCGAAACCAGCGTTCACCTTAACCACATCTTGTTTGGCGATATGCTGGGCGTAAGCTTTCAGGACATCATCGAAACCGGCCTGATTGCATTGGGTGTCACCGCCATCCTCGCAGTCAAATGGCGCGACTTCCTGCTGCATGCTTTTGATGCTGCTCATGCACGTGCGGTTGGCCTGCCGGTGCGCTTGCTTCATTACGGCTTGCTATGCATGATCTCGCTCACCATTGTCGGCGCCTTGTCGGCAGTCGGGATCATTCTGGCCATTGCTTTGCTGATTGCACCGGGTGCCATTGCCTTTCTGATCACACGCAAGTTCAGCTCCATGCTGATCGTCGCCATTGTCGTCGGGCTCAGCACATCCTTCCTTGGTGTTTATCTGTCGTTCTTCATCGACAGTGCTCCAGCACCAACGATCGTTCTGCTGATGGCAATCTGCTTTATCGCAGCCTTTACATCAGCCACCCGCAAGGCAGCACGTATTGAGGCACAACACACCTCGCCTTGAAAGCGTGTATAAAACATTGCAAAGTGAAGGCATCGACATCAAAGGTTAACGGAGATGACCATGCCTTCACAAAGCGCCCCGGCACAAAACACCTCAGCACAAGATGTTCTGGATTTCTGGTTCTCGGAAAATGTCGAGAAACATTGGTTTGTCCGCAGTGATGACCTCGATGAAGACATAAAACAACGCTTCGCAGCTCTTTATGAGCAAGCCCATAGCGGCGCGCTGGATGCATGGGGCAATGAGCTGCACTCCGCCCTCGCCCTCACCATTATTCTCGATCAGTTTCCGCGCAATATGTTCCGCGGTTCCGGCCGTGCGTTTGAAAGCGATGCCAAAGCACGCCAAATTGCCAAAGCAGCGATTGAAAAAGGCTTTGACCAGCAAATCAGCGAAAAACAGCGTGGTTTTTTCTATCTGCCGTTGATGCATAGCGAAGACTTAAATGATCAGAAAAAAAGCGTTGCGCTTTATGAAGTGCTGGGTAATGCCAATTCACTGGATTATGCGCATCAGCACCTCGATATCATCGCGCAGTTTGGCCGCTTCCCGCATCGAAATGCGGCATTGAAACGTGAAAACACGAGCCAAGAAACCGAGTTTCTTAAAACCCATTCAGGCTTTTAAAACTTCACTTTTCCCTTTTAAAAAATCGCAATTCCGCCTCAGATCAGGAACAGAAATTCTTGATCTGAGGGCGTGATGTGCTATCGGTTTTTTGACTGATTAAAAGCCACCCAAAGCTTAACTATAAGGATATATTATTATGGCTGAACTCATCCGGATCGCCATTGCCGGCCACGGAAACCTAGGACGCGGCGTTGAAGCAGCCATCAAGAAGAATCCTGACATGCAGCTGACAGGCATTTACACCCGCCGCCCACCGGCACAGGTATCGCCACTGACCGAAAATGTGCAGGTTTTCAGCATGGATGAGCTGAAAACCCATCAGGATAAAATTGACGTTTTGATTTTGTGCGGCGGCTCCAAGCAGGACTTGCCGGAACAAGGGCCGGAACTGGCAGCCCTTTTCAACACAGTGGATAGTTTCGACACACATGCACGTATTCCGGAATATTTTGCCGCCGTTGATGCTGCTGCACTGCCGAACAAAAGGACCGCGCTGATTTCTGCCGGTTGGGATCCGGGTATGTTCTCAATCAACCGCGTGATGAGCGAAGCTCTGCTGCCGGACGGCGAAACCTACACCTTCTGGGGTGATGGTCTCAGCCAAGGCCATTCGGATGCAATCCGCCGTGTGGAAGGTGTTGCTGGTGGCGTGCAATATACCCGCCCTGTGCCGGAAGCCATCGAAAAGGTGCGCAGCGCCTCGCGCCCTGTGCTGACCACCCGTGAAAAGCACAAGCGTGAATGCTTCGTTGTTTTGCAGGAAGGTGCAGATGCCGAAGTCGTGCGTGAAAAAATCGTCACCATGCCGGATTATTTTGCCGATTACGACACCACCGTCAATTTTATCTCGGCTGAAGAACTGGCACGTGACCATCAGGCGATGGTGCATGGCGGCTTTGTTATTCGCAGCGGCAATACTTCCGACCAGAATGCACAAGTGGTGGAATATAGCCTGAAGCTCGACAGTAATCCGGAATTTACCGCCAGCGTTCTGGTGACCTATGCACGCGCTGTGCATCGCATGGCACAATCCGGCCAGCATGGTGCCAAAACCGTGTTTGATGTCGCTCCTGGCCTTCTCTCGGTCAAATCAGCTGCACAGTTGCGCGCTGAACTGCTCTGATTCTTTTTTGCAGTGAATAAAAGAAGCTCTGGTTCCACCGAACCGGAGCTTTTTTATTTTTAAACGCATTAAAAATGCACAGCAAATAGCAGGGCCCGAC
>JAEWHQ010000024.1 GCA_023387715.1 Pseudomonadota bacterium
ATCCGGCACTTGCTTTTTTCAGGTGCCGAAGCGAATCACATAGCTGGACCAGTCAGCTGCGGTCGCTACCTGTTCATAAAGCTTGCGTCCGTCTTCAGGCACGCGCGGAGCATTGAGCATTAATTTACTCCAGCCGCGCTCTTCCGCTTTATCGGCCAGCACATCAATCAATGCCTTGGCAATACCCTTGCCGCGATGGTCATGATGCACGTAAATGTGATCGACCTGACCGGCGCGCATACCGGAAACCGGCTCAGGCAGATCGTAAAAAATCGTAAAACCGACGATTTCGCCGTTCAGACGTGCGCCTAAAATTTCGGCACTGCGATCCTGCAACAAATGTTCAGCATAATATTCATCAGGACGGCGCGGTGCGCCACGCTTCAAAGCTTGCGCGTAGCTTGCCAGCAAAGGGGCAAATTCATGGGCATCACGCAAATGCAACAAAGCAATATCAAAAGCATGCTCATTCGTCATTTAGGTCAGTCCTCCAAATCATATATGCCTCATCAGCATAAACCAGTTTCAAGAACGCTCGTCTTGTTATTCCAAACTGACTTACCTTCTAGAGCATTTCAGACAAAAGTGCGAAGCGCTTTTACGTCACGGATAAAAGCTCGCTATTTATCGCTCATGCCTTAATAAAAAAGGGTGCAGATTAAACTGCACCCCTTTAAAACTCATCCACTGATGTGGATTATTTCCAGTCGCGGATATCAACAAAGTGACCTGCAACAGCAGCGGCTGCGGCCATCGCAGGCGACACCAGATGGGTGCGGCCTTTAAAGCCCTGACGACCCTCAAAGTTACGGTTTGAAGTCGAAGCGCAACGCTCGCCCGGTGCCAGACGATCATCATTCATCGCCAAGCACATTGAGCAGCCCGGCTCGCGCCAGTCAAAACCTGCTTCGATGAAAATCTTGTCCAGACCTTCAGCTTCAGCCATTTCTTTCACGAGGCCAGAACCCGGAACGATCATCGCATTGACGGTGGAAGCAACTTTCTTGCCTTCAACCATGCGCGCAGCATCACGCAAATCTTCAATACGGCCATTGGTGCAAGAACCGATAAAGACGCGATCAATCGCAATATCAGTGATCTTGGTGCCCGGCTTCAGATCCATATATTCCAGCGCACGCCATTTGGATGAACGCTTGGTATCATCTTTAATGTCATCCGGATTTGGAACAACATCGGTTACGAAAACCACATCTTCCGGCGAAGAGCCCCATGTGACAACCGGTGAGATTTCAGCGGCATCAAGGATTACAACCTTATCGAAATGGGCGCCTTCGTCGGAGCGAAGGGTCTTCCAATAAGAAATAGCCTGTTCAAGCTGCTCGCCTTGCGGGGCGCGCGGCTTGCCACGGATATAATCAAATGTTGTATCATCCGGCGCAATCAGACCAGCGCGTGCACCGCCTTCAATCGACATGTTACAGACCGTCATACGGCCTTCCATGGTCAAGGAAGTGATTGCATCGCCGGCATATTCGATCACGTAACCAGTACCGCCAGCGGTGCCGATTTTACCGATAATTGCCAGTGTGATGTCTTTAGCAGTTACACCCGGTGCCAGTTTGCCATCCACACGCACCAGCATGTTTTTGGCCTTTTTCTGGATCAGGGTCTGCGTTGCCAGAACGTGTTCCACCTCAGATGTACCGATACCATGCGCCAGAGAGCCGAAAGCACCGTGGGTTGAAGTATGGCTGTCACCGCAAACAATGGTCATGCCCGGCAGCGTAAAGCCCTGCTCCGGGCCAACGATATGCACAACGCCCTGACGCTTGTCGCGTTCGGAATAATATTCAACGCCGAAATCAGCGGCATTTTTCGCCAGTGCTTCAACCTGAATGCGGCTTTCTTCGTTTTTAATCCCGTTGATACGGTCAGGCGAAGTCGGCACGTTATGATCAACCACAGCCAGAGTGCGCTCCGGATGACGAACTTTACGTCCTGTCATACGCAGACCTTCAAAAGCCTGCGGGCTTGTCACTTCGTGGACAAGGTGGCGGTCAATATAGAGGAGGCAGGTACCATCATCCTGCTGATCCACCAGATGATCGTCCCAAATCTTGTCATAAAGTGTACGCGGCGCGCTCATTGCGGAGTATCCTTTGAACGGTTCTAAAAATAATGGTTGTCTATGCACTGACAGCACGGTTTCGTCAAGAAACAGCAAGCGCAACAGGGTGTCGCAGCAAGATTCCGAAACAAAACCAACCGAAAACATGCAAAAAACTTCGTTTGCACCCGGATTATAGCAGAATTACGGCCAGCAAGAATAGCGAAAAACGCTGTAAAACCCGCA
The DNA here is from genome assembly GCA_023387715.1 of Pseudomonadota bacterium. Classification (GTDB taxonomy): domain Bacteria; phylum Pseudomonadota; class Alphaproteobacteria; order Rhizobiales; family Rhizobiaceae; genus Paenochrobactrum; species Paenochrobactrum glaciei. Next base: position 2,315 of record JAEWHQ010000024.1, read on the forward strand.
TTTTGAGCCATTCAGGCGGGATAAAAAGCCGCAGCACCAATGATTCCTGTAGCTTAGCCGCTGTTTTGCATCATTCAACACTGAAAAATTGCATATCCGTTTTTGTTTAGCATGCGTTTTCACACGTTTTAATTGAGTCGCGATAAGGGAGATTTTCGGCAACTCAGCCAATAAAAAAGGCGGCTCGAGAGCCGCCTTTTTTATATAGATTTTTACTGATCTTATTCAGCAGCAGCAGCTTTTGCAGCGGCTTCTTTAGCGGCTGCAATTTTGTCAGCTTCACGTTCTGCTTTGGTGCGGTTGTCTTTCTTTTCAGCAATACGAGCTGCTTTACCGGTCAGACCGCGCAGGTAGTAGAGCTTAGCGCGACGTACTTTACCGCGACGAACAACTTCAACACCTTCAACCAGTGGGGAGTAAACTGGGAATACGCGTTCAACGCCTTCACCGTAAGAAATCTTACGAACTGTGAAGTTTTCGTTGAGGCCTGCACCAGCGCGTGCAATGCAAACGCCTTCGTAAGCCTGTACACGTGTACGTGTACCTTCAGTTACGCGAACCAAAACACGTACAGTGTCACCTGGCTGAAAATCTGGCAGCTTGCGCTTTTCTTCGATTTTAGCAACCTGTTCAGCGTTGAGCTGGCTAATGATATCCATCGTTCTAATCCTTAGTAGTTCTTCTCAAACAGCCAGAGCGCCCAACGCTTCACTTGCAGCAACATGGCCACAAATTTATGCTTTTCAGCAGGGGCGGTTCACCATTTATTGATTTAGCGAACGTCCGGTTAGTTCCGGAACTGGCGTCGCAATACACTATTAGCACGGGTTAATCAACTCTATGTGTATCAGCAGCACGAAAGTTTTGATAGTCTCTTATATTTTTCTCCGGCCAATACGCCCCATATGCGTATCCTGAAAGCTCGACGCATATTTCAGCCCATAACCAAGCATACGGTCAAAAGCGATATGCGCAAACCAGATCAGCATATAAGGCCACAACCATTCCTGATCAAAGATATGAATGAATATGGCCAGAGCAATCACGCCTAACAAACTATGGGCGATATTATAAATGGCCGCCCCTGCCCGATTGCCAAAAACATAACCGAGCATTGCTAAATCCGGCACCAGAAAACAAAGGGCAAACAGCCACCAGCTTGCGCCACTGATCGCATAAAACCATAGAGCAATCAGTAAAACCGCCCCATATTCTGCGCGGCGCAAAATCTGCATTATTTCTTATATCCTTTAAACGCTTCCCATAAATCAGGGCGGCGTGTTTTGGTAATTTCTTCTGCCTGCGCACGGCGCCATTTATCAATCGCACCATGATTGCCCGATGTCAGGATTTCAGGAATAGAGCGCCCTTCCCATACTTGCGGACGGGTATAATGGGGATGTTCTAAAAGCCCTGTTTCAAAGCTTTCGGTTTCTCCTGATTCCTGATTGCCCATAACACCTGGCAGCAAGCGCACGATAGCATCAAGCAGCACGATGGCAGCAGTTTCGCCGCCTGAGAGAATATAATCGCCGATGGAAATCTCTTCCATTTCGCGGGCTTCAATCACCCGCTCATCGAGCCCTTCAAAGCGCCCGCACATGATGATTGCGCCATCACCTGCCGCAAGCTCACGCACGCGTTTTTGCGTCAAAGGTTTGCCGCGCGGGCTCATCAGCAGTTTCGGGCGATGATCGGCAACCGAATCGATGGCTCTTGCCACCACATCCGCTTTCATCACCATACCGGCACCGCCGCCAGACGGCGTATCATCGACCATACGATGTTTGTCTTCGGCAAAATCACGAATCTGGACGGTTTCCAGTGACCATTTGGCCTCGTTCAAAGCTTTGCCAGCCAAAGACACCCCCAAAGGACCCGGAAACATTTCCGGATAAAGCGTCAGCACCGATGCCTGAAATTTTTTCAATGTCATATCATCGCTCATGCTTCACGGTCACGTTCATCATCATAGCCATCATCAGGATAATCATCATCCTGATCGGCGATAAGACCTGCCGCATAAGGATCAACGATGATCTTGCCATTGGTCAGATCAATCTCGGTGACTGCGGCTTCGGTAAACGGAATAAGCATTGGCTTGCGCCCCGTTAAGCGTAGTTCAATCAGATCACCACCACCAAAATCAAATAAAGCATGGACACGGCCGTGATTGTTGCCTTGCTGGTCATAGGCTTGTAAGCCAATCAGATCGGCATAATAAAACTCGTCATCATCCAGATCTTCCGATAATTGCGAACGATCAATGAATAATTCAGTGCCATTCAGAGCTTCGGCGGCATTGCGGTCATTGATCCCGCGAAAACGAACGATAACCACGGTCTTCGCGTTGCGCACATCCAGCACTTCATAAGATTTGCCCTGCTTGTCATAAAGCAGACCATAATCACCGATAGCCAACGGATCTTCCGTATAAGGTTTAACCCGCACTTCACCACGTATGCCGTGTGCAGCACCGATAACGGCGAGTT
>JAEWHQ010000304.1 GCA_023387715.1 Pseudomonadota bacterium
CGGGCATAGAGCCTGCAACTCATCCATTGAAGCAGCCCAATCGCTATTCTCACGCAAATTATTGCGGTTAATCAGCCTTTTCTGTCCAGGTGCTGATTCATCACTGATCAAAAATGGCGATAAGCCAAATTCGGTTGCACCGGGAAGCAGTGTCACTGCCTTAACGGATTTCGCCAGTTTCCCAATGGTGCGGATCACTTCAAATTGCAGTTGCGGAATACGATGCCCATATTCATCTACCGGAAAGCGCTCGATCACCACATAGGCAGTGCCGCGATAGGCTGGCGCATTGCCCTCGCCTTGCTTCGCCTCAATTAACGGGTCAGGCTGCTGATCTGCTGTCCCCTTATAAATGCGCATTTCCACACTGGTCAGATCAATTTCTTTGCCATCCGCCCAGACACGACGGATACCGGCAATTTCTCCTTCCGCCACAGCAAAAGCGGCATTAACAAAATAACTATAGGTCGTGACCTTTGGCCCGCCCTTGCCGCCTTGGCGCTCGGTGGTTTTATCTTCTTCAAAACGTGTTGCCCAAATAAGTGTGCCCGATACACGCGCTGTCCCATAAATAAGGGGAAGTGCCGCACCTTCTTCGGCTGTCAGCGGTTTGGCATTGGCAAGGCGCGGGCCTTCAATGCGCCGTGTCGAGTTGATGATGGCACTATCCACCATATAACCGCCCATGGCACCAAGCGCCGAGCCGATCGCCGTGCCGACCGGCCCGAATACAGAGCCGATCGCCCCGCCGACAGCCTGCAAGACTACCGTCGTCATAGATTTCTCCCTTGTATCGATTGGCCGGCAGGCTGCGGAAATTCAAAAACGCCTGCAATACGCCTGAACCATTGCGGCACCAGTGCCGAGGTCAAAACCCTGTGGCCATGATAGGCATGAATGAAGCGTCCCTCATGCCCCATAATGGCAATGTGCTTGGCGGTCATTGTCGGTTGCCAACGGAAAACCAGCACTTGCGCGGGTGAAATATCTTGCATAAGCGCCGGAATCGGACGGCTCACCATATATTTTGCAGCCGCATCCAGCAGTGGCTCTTTGTCAGATAGCTCCGCCCAATCAGGCGCATAAGTGGCGGGCTTTTCCGGCTCATCGCCATAGATTTCACGCCACACACCTCTGATAAGCCCTAGACAATCACAACCAACTTGTTTACGTGCCGCGCCATGACGATAAGGCGTACCAAGCCATTGATAAGCCTCGTTCAAAACCGCCTGTTGAATGGTCAAGGCTGCGGTCATGGCACCAATGCCCCGCCGTCAAAATTCATATCCTTATTGATATAGCTATAAGCCGCATCATTACCGGGCAGATGCGGAAAGCCTCTGAAATTGGCACTATTGAAAAACTTGGCTTTACAGATGGCAAAACTCTTGTCACATCCGGCCAAAACTTCAAATTCGTCGCCCGCCTCAACTGCAAAAACCGGCTCATCACGCAAGCGAATTAAATGGGAGCGATGCAATGTCACCTTAGATTTTGCGTGTTTGTTACGCCCGCTTATCCAAGTAAAAACGCCATGCAAAAACCAGTCATCGGCATGATTTTCAAGACCGGATACTTCCATATCCATGCCATCAACTGCAACGATAACACCGCGGGCATGATAGCGCGGATCACGACTTAAAATGCCGCAGCGCTGATCGCCCAATTCCGCATCACATTGGCGCAAAATCCGGCGCCCATGAATTTTATCATAAGCAGTCGCAGCCCCTTTTATTTCCGCGACAAACTTTTCGCCACTGCGGGTAATCTTGCCAATTGTCCAGCTTTGTAAAAACAGATGCTCGGCTGGTTCGCTCCAATTGACCAGATAGGTTTCCACCACTGCATCATCATAAAGTCCGTTTTCAATATCCTCCTCACGGATGCGATCACTAACCAGCGCCCCTTCGATCTCACTGCCGCTGATTGACAATCCAAGCTTGGAATGTGCCTCGCTGGAGTTCATTCCGCTTTGTGGTTCGCACTTAATGCCTTGCACAACGAGCGGCAAATCATGGTCGGTAAAACCGAATATCTGCTGATTGCTGCACCGTATTATCCAGACAAAACAATGGTTTGTTACAACGCCTTGCAAATGTGATTCCAGTTGCGGTGAAATTGATCTCATGCCTTCACCTCAATGATCGGAATGGACGGAATTTCACCGGCCTGAAACGATGAAATACTTGCTTGCAAACGGTCAGTATTAAAACGAACCGGCACATCGAATAAAAATCCTGCCGTAATCACGGCTCCTTCAATTGGCACAATCAAGTCATTGAAAGTCACCATGCCGGTTAAAACATCGACCTGAAAATCAGCACCGTTTTTAAGCTTTTCACCATTCACAGCCAGTCTCACACTGGATGCCACGGGCTTGGTAATCACCCGTGAATAGGTCTCGTAATTTTTGACCAGCTGAAAGCTTTTGGTCATGCCATCACCGACACCAATCTGTTGATCAAGTGCCGTCGGTTCTTGCGACCCGTGATTGGAAAAATGATCAAACGGATCACGAAACCGAAACGAAAATAATGAGCCGCGCCGTGCTTCAAAAAAACTTAAAACCTGACGCAAATCCGCCAGCGAGCGAATACCGGTTCCGGCATCAAAATGACGCCGTGATTGTGCCCAGCGGGCATTGCGTTTTTCATGCCCCGAATTGAGCTGCACGATCTCGTTTTTCCATTCAGGCCCTGCCACCGAACCAAAAGAAACACCAAGCGGAAAAGCCACATCATGGAAGGAATTGATCTGGCTCATTTATAATCTCCTTGCGCCACGGCTGACGGCACCTGCCAGCATCGAAGCCAGTTGCGCTTCTGATTTGCGGAAAGACGCGGCATCGGGTGAAGACATATTAAAAACAATGCTGACAGGCTTAGAGCCGCCGCCCGTTGTAACGCCCAATCGACCATCGGCACCGCGTGCCAATGGCAAAATTGCTTCCGCTCCGGCTTCTCCGGTCAGGCCGATATTGCCATTACCCATCCCGAAATAGGTCGGGCTTGAAACCACTCCACCTTTGGCAAAAGGTTTCACGCCGCCCAGTCCGGCCATCACACCGGAAAACAAGGATGAAGCGACACCTTCGAGTGGTTTCATTCCCATAGATAAGGCCATACCCGCCATGTCAGTGGCGAGCTTGCGCAAAACATCTTCCAGCCCTTTGCCATCAACAACCGCACCTTTCAGTGCCGATGAAAGACTATTCCCAAAAGTGGCCGAGCGCTTTTGCAAATCATCAAGCGCCCGATTGAACGCGGTTGTATCCGCGTCAATCGAGACGGTCATATTCTCATTCATGACGGTTCCTTAAAGCTTGTAAATCCGGCACTCAGTCAGGATAGGCTTGCATCAAAGCATCAAGCGCCTGCCTGTCCGGCACATTCACCACCGGCATATGTGCGCCGATCATGGCGTTCAGCTCCGCCAAACTCAGCGCCCAAAAATCTTTAGGCGCGAGGCGCAATTGCCCAAGGCCAATTTGCATCACCTCAGCCCATGGAAAAGCGGGGGCCGGATCAGATTTTGATTCAAGGCGCTTATTCAACATATTGATTTTTTGTCAGAAACTGAATTTTCTGTAGTGCCGAATGTCACAGTTAAAAGCTCTGCAACAATGCGGGCAAAACCGGCGGCACCACCATCGGCGCGCATTTCGGCAACATCTTCCAGTGTCACATTATGACCGCCGCCCCGAAGACCTGCACAAAGAATACGGATCATATCCTGCGCTGATAATTGCGCCGCAGAAAACCGTGCCAAAAGCTTTGGTAAATCATCGGCGGCAAAAGCCGATTCAAGTTCAGCCAAAGCGCCAAGGGTCAAACAGAGTGTCCACGGCCGACCATCCAGCACAGCGTCCAGCTCACCGCGATGCTTATTGATCATCATGGCAACTCTCCAAAGCTCACAACACCTGCGGATTCAAGCGCCATTTCAAAGGTCACTTCGCCATCATGATTGCCGCCATATTCAAGCGCCACAATTTGAAACAGCCCGCTCAGCACACCAAAGTCCGGCAGAATAATCTCCCAATTGCGGATTTCGCCCTGAAAGAAAACCTGACGCAGCAAGGCGTCTGATGCTGCATCTTTAAAAATGCCTGACCCACTAATTGAAGCACGTTGTACCCCACTGGCACCCAATAATTGCCGCCAGCGCCCTGTTGCATCGGCATCGGTCACATCAACACTTTCAGCGTTGAACGCGATCCGTTTGGTGCGTAATCCTGCGCAAGTTTCAAAGCCCCCGCTCTCAAGAGCAATTTTCAATAGAATGTCTTTGCCTCTTTGTGCTGACATTAAAATCTCCATGAAAGAAAACAAACACGCAAAAATCCGGCGAACCGCATGGTTTACCGGACTGCAAATGCGCTGATTTTTATGAAGTAATGCTGGTTAAGCGGTCTTTGGCTCAGTCACGGCGCGATAACGCATAATGCCCTGATAAGCATTGCGACGATCACTGTTTTGCGCAGTGATCTCCTGTAAACTCAGATTAACCAAGGTGTATAGCCCAAGCGAAAGCGCCTCCTGATTCAATTTTTGTGCAATCAGTTCGATCACTTCCAGCACAAATTTACGCCCACTGCTTTGTGCCCAGATATACAGAGAGATCAGATGCTCCTGCCCCGGCTCGCTGTCGGTTGACCAATCATAAACAACACTGCTGCCGAGTGTGACATAAGGAAAACCGGTTGAAGGCGGCACATGATCAAGGATGCGGTTTGCGCCAAGTTTAGCGCTCACATCCGCATCATGGCGCAGAAGATCATAAATTGCTTTTTGCAAACTGATTGATGCACTCAATCTTCACGCTCCTCTTGTTTTGCCACTGTTTGTTGCCGCCAGTTCTGCTCTGTCAGTGCCATCGACTTCAAACGTAAGGCGGTCAAAAGCGCGTCAAAACGCAATTTCACCGCCAGCTTCATGTTGTTTCCTCACGCACAAAACAGATCTGATAACGCCGTGTTTCATCCGCATCCTGAATGGCATCAATCTGGAAAATACGATTATCTTTGCGCAGCCGCATACCCGCCTGAATGATTGCGTCATAGCGGATGGTAATGCGGTGGGTTGTCTCCGGATGCCAGCGCTGTGCCAAAAAGCGTGATGATGACGTGATGGCACGGATTTGCCCCCAGATAAGTGCAATTTCCTGCCAGGATTCACTATAGCCACCAATGTCATCTTCTTGCGGTTGCAGCGCTTCCAGCTTCAATTCGGTGCGCAGGCGCCCTGCATTCATAAACAGCATATTCATACCGATACCCGTTTCCAGATATCGACAAGCCGCTCAAACTGACTTGGAAATGAAATTGGCTGAGACTGCTCGTCAAAAGCACCGCGAAATTCATATAAATGCGCAACCAGCACTAAAATAGCCTGCTTCAGCACATCAGGCACTACCGTAGCATCTGTCCCGAAACCAGCCGTCAGATCAATTTCCAAACCACTTAGTGAGGCCATGTCGGCTCTGGCTTGTAAATAAAGTCGCTGCGGACGACCTGCCTGTTGCAGCTTCCAATCATCCGCATCAAATGCCACCGGTGTGCCATCAGGTAAATAAGCCGTAATCGCATCAACAGATGTCACCGGATAACGGTAAAGCGCCAGGCGGTTAGAGCGCGGCCAGCGATCAACATGCAAGCGCCAGCTTTGTGTGATCAGCGCCAGACCAGCACGCGCTTCCACTGTCTCGCGGGCGGTTTTAATCAAAGATTGCAACAACGCATTTTCGCTGTCACTTGTGATGCGCAAATAGGCGCGTGCTTCATCGATCGTCACCGGCTCGATGGCCGGAGGCGTTACAGGGTGCATTGTCATAAGATTTTCCCTCTGTGAGAAACCTACATAAAAATCAATATTTTATGGAAAATCGCTGAAATACAGATTCATCGATTCATTATAAATAATCTACCTGCCAATACCGGCAGGTATATTTACGCCTTAGCCAAGACCTGAAGCCTAATAAGGCGGAGAATTTAAGTAGCTTGATTGCATCAAAGTCCTGCACACCACCGCCTACTCGTTTGGTGGTGTAAAAAAGCACATATGGTTTGGCAGAATAAGGATCGCGCAGAACACGGATACCGGCACGGTCAATCACCAGATAACCACGGGAGAAATCACCAAAAGCAATCGGTGTTTTATCTTCATCAATATCCGGCATGTCTTCTGCTTCAACCAGACCAAAGCCCATAAAGCTGGCTTTATCGCCGATGGTTACAGGCGGCTGCCAAAGATACTGGCCGTCATTATCTTTAAGCTTACGCAGCGCACTTTGTGTCTTGCGGTTCATGACAAAATTGGCGTTCTGACGATAACCGGCTTTGAGCGAATAAATAAGCTCAATCAGTACATCGGACGGGTCGCTGGCAGGCAGTGCACCGGCTGCACCGGTAGCAACTGTGCCAAGTTTACCCCATGCCCAATTTTCCTCATCAACTGTGTCATAGCTCAAGAAACCTTTCGGCTTGTTCACGCCATCACCATTGATAAAGGCAGCACTTTCCTGCTCGGCGAAAGCCGCTTCCACTTCAGCAGAAATCCACTGTTCAATGTCAACCGCCGCGTCATCCAGCAGCGAGGATGTTGCCGCAGGCATGGCGTAGATTTCCATGGTCGGAAACTGCATTTCCGCCAGTTGCGCGGAGTTGGTCTGTGGGCGCGCCGCACTTTCAGAAACCCAACCCGTTGCTGGTCCACTGACCGAAAACGGCTTTTTCAACACGGCACCAGACACCTGACGCACAGTTGCGAGTGAGCGGATCGGTGACAAAGTGCTCAAACGACGGCCAATTTCAGTTTCCAGTTCTGCCGGCACCAGATAGCCGCCATCCGGCCCCGAACCATAAGAATGCGCCTTCAACTCTAAGGCACGAAGGTTCTGCTCATCACCTTTTCGTACATAGTTCTGAAAAGCGTTTTTATGCTCCACATTGATAAGCGGCAGATGACCACCAAGCGTCGGGCGCGCCTGTTTCAGCACCATGTGATCCATGGCCTGTTTTTGCTCATCCAATGCACGGTTAATACGGTCAACTTTTTCAGTTATCAGCACATCAGTGCCGACATGTTTTTCTACGTTTTTTAAGCGTTCATCATTGGCTTCCTTAAAAGCCGAAAAAGCGCCCATAAATTCATCAAATGCAGCGCTGATATCGGCATTATGGCCAACAGATTTAGTTTCAAGCGCGGAAGTCTCAATATGATCCATGTTTTATCCTTTTAGCGAAAATAATGTGCGGCCTGACGCAAGCGGTCGGCCATGGATTGACTGTCATTAGAAAAGGCATCCCGCGGCTCTTCCGGTCGAAATTTTTGCGCCAATGTTGCAAAACCTTTTGCAATCACTGTGCGCGCTTCTTGACGGCTAAGCCCCGCATCCCGCGTGAGCCAGCGTTCAAATTCTCTGATGGTGGGAAGTGTGCCGGATTTCACCTGACCAATGCGCGCGGCTGGCTGCATCGGAAAGGTCACGACAGAAATTTCCCATAAATCGGCTTCGGTAATATGGCGTATTCCAGTGCGTGCATCTTTGCGTGCTTTCATAGTGCGAAATCCCACCGACAAGCCGTCTACGGCTTTAGAGCGCATCAGTTCAAAGGTTTCACGCGCCCGCGCCACACCTTTGGCAAGACGTCCTTCCACATAAAGGCCTTGCGCATCTTCACGAATAGTCGTCCAGATGCCAATCGGCTCGCTCGCTTCATGCTGCCACAACATGCGGATGCCGGAAGCGTGCCGACGCTCCAAAGAGCGCGTAAATGCACCGGCATCCATCACGTCATTACCCAGATCCACGACACCAAACAGGCTGGCATAACCGGAAAAACTGCCATCCAGCTCCACATTATCGAGCGCCAGCGCCATGCATTTCGTTTCCAGCTGTGCGTTTTTATTGTTCATGCTTATCTGCTCCGCCTGTTGGTAAGTTCAGCTTCAGCCGCTCGACAAAACGACTGAAAACTCCAAGCGCCGACCAAGCGGCAAGGCTTGCAACAGCAGAGCCCATCAGCATCAGTTCTGCACGCCCCAGACTGTCCATAAGTTCAAATTTTTCAGCAATTTTAATGCCTGCCGCACTGCCAAAAACCATGCCGCAAATGAGGCCGACTGCAAAACGCATTGCCGCTTCGCGTCGCCCCTGCGGCAGCATATAGCCGAGGGAAACAGCAGACCCCGCCACGGCACCGGCAATGCGGGCAATCCAGACGAGTGCGGTTTCAGATGTCCATACCGGATTATCAAGCGTGTTCATTGCTCTCTCCGTGTTCTTTTTTGACGCGCATCTTCTTCGAAAACCGCTACACAGTTTTCGGGATGCACTTGTTTCAATAGCCAACCGCCTCGCGCTTTTCGTCCGCGTCCAGGAAATCCGCATCACTAATGCGACGCCACAGCGCTTCACGCTCAGCTGACAAACCATCAACGCGGTCAAGATCAGGCTCAAACCGTAAGTCACCGTCATAAAGCGGCTTCAGCCAACCGCTCATGGCATTGGCGGTTCTGTTGATCAGCGGCAAAACGGTAAGGCGATAAAAGGCGCGATTGGCTTCAGCATAATTGGCGTAAGTATTATCGCCCGGAATGCCGAGCAGCATCGGCGGCACCCCAAAAGCCAGTGCAATCTCGCGGCTGGCAGCGTTTTTTGCTTCGATGAAATCCATATCTTTGGGCGTTAACCCCATGGCCTTCCAATCAAGCCCGCCTTCTAAAAGCAATGGCCGCCCCGCTCCATTAGCGCCGGTATAGCCATCTTCCA
>JAEWHQ010000305.1 GCA_023387715.1 Pseudomonadota bacterium
GTCCATGGCTCTTACTCCATTATCGGTCGCCATCGGCAATCGCCTTCTTTTCAAAGACAAAGAACAAGCCGCTCCGGAAGAAGATTTTAATGGTGCAGGCGCTGACATTCTGATGATCGGCTTTTCCCGTTTCGGTCAGATTACCGCGCAAATTCTGCTGGCCGGTGGTGTAAGTGTGACGGTGATTGATACGTCAGCTGATCGTATCCGTGCGGCAGGCCGTTTCGGTTTCCGCATTTATTATGGCGACGGCACCCGCAAGGACGTGCTGGAAGCAGCAGGTATCCGGCAGGCAAAAATCGTCGCCGTGTGCACACAAAACAAAGAAACCACCAGCCGCATTGTCGAACTGGTACAGGCAAGCTATCCCGATGCAAAATTGTTTGTGCGTGCTTATGACCGTGAACACAGCCTGGAACTGCGCGCTCATGGCGTGGAATATGAACTGCGTGAAACGCTTGAATCCGGCCTGATGTTTGGGCGCAAAGCGCTGGAGGCCTTGGGCTCCAGTGAAACAACGGCCTATTCGATTGCCGAAGATGTGCGCCAGCGCGATGAAGACCGCCTGCATGTGCAAATGGCAGAAGGTATTCTGGCTGGCCGTCACCTGCTCTTTAACAAGCCAGTGACACCAGAGCCGCTGTTAAAACCGGTTCGTCAGGGTAAAGCGCTGGATAAAGCCACAAAAGACCAGATTGATGCCGGTGAAGAAATGGATATTCAAACACCCGCAGCCGAATGATGCCTGATCGCATCATCAATCGCATATTTGAGATGATCGCGCACTTTCTCACTTTGAGTGAGAATTTGCTCGATCTTCAAAAAATCAATCAGGCTGATTTGCGAAACATCCGGGCTTAAAAATATATCCGGTTTGCAGGTCAAAGATTTATTGGCAATAATAGAGCGCATGGTCAGCATATTGGCTGCCATCATCGCTTCAATTGTACTCGGCATCCGGTCACTATCGGCCGGCGGCAGTCCCAAAACATCCACCGCAATCACGATATCAGCCTTACCGCTTAAAAGATCATAAGGCACCGGATTGAACAAACCGCCGTCCAGATATATGCGCCCTTCGCGGCGAACCGGCGAAAAAAGCGGTGGGATGGCACAAGAAGCAGCAATTGCCGACCGCAGCTCTCCTTCACCGAAAACCACTTCCTTGGCTGCATAATAATCAGATGCTGTGATTTGCAACGGAATATCCAGATCAGCGAAAGCCTGCGGCACCTGATCCGGCAAAAAGGCGGCAATTATTTTCTCGATATTAAACTGGCTGACTTTGAAACCGCTTTGGAAAAAATCAGACAGGCTTTGCGGTTTTGTCTGCCAGATGCGTTTGGCAATTTCCGCATTATGGGTGAAAATTTCAGTCATATAGGCACGAATTTCCGTGCCTTTCATGCCGCAGGCAACACCTGCCCCCATGATTGAGCCAATAGACGAACCGGCAATCGCCACCGGCTTAATGCCGAGTTCGTCCAAGACTTCGATAATATGAATATGGGCAATACCGCGGGCGCCACCACCGCCAAATGCAACGGCAAAAGTCGGTGATGACATGCTCATATTTATCCCGCTTGCTTTATTATTGCTGGGCAGGCCCGACAATCAAAATTGCCGGATCTGTATTGAAAAGCTTGGCAGCAACCGCTTTAACCTGCTCGGCAGTGACTGCATTAATCAGACCAATACGCTCATCGAAGAAGTTGATCGAGCGTTTAGCATCCTGCAAGCCCACCAATGTATTGGCGACAGCTGATGATGAATTGAGATTATTCACCGCATAAGAGCCAATAACATAGTTTTTCGCGGTTTGCAGCTCGGCTTCTGTCGGGCCTTCTGCTGCCATCTTCGCTACTTGTTCACGAATGATTTTCAGCGACTCCTGTGCCTTTTCAGGGCGTGTTGCAGTCGCAATCATCAGTGCATTGGCGTGATCACGAATATTCAGGCCGGAAGATACCGAATAAGCAAGGCCACGCTTTTCGCGTACTTCTTCATAAAGACGGGAAGAAAAACCACCGCCCATAATCTGGTTCATCAGATAGGCTGCGAAGAAATCCGGATCATCCAGATCAACGCCCGGATAAGCAAAGGTCAGCGACGTCTGCGGCAGATCATAAGTCACCGAGGTGGTCACACCAAAGGCAAGCTTGGCATCCGGCACCGGCACCAATTCGGAACTGGCCGGTAAATCACCAAAGATTTTATCAAGAACCGGAGCAAGATCTTCAGCCTTAATATCACCGACCACGCTGATATTCAGATTATCACGGGCAAAGTTTTTGCGGTGGAACGCTTTCAGATCATCCGGTTTGATGGAATTCAGCGAAGCGACAGTGCCCTCGCCGGGGCGCGCATAAGGATGTTTACCGTAAAGTGCTTCGGCAAATTTGCGCGAAGCAATTTCATCCGGATCACGCTGTGATGCTTCGATGCTAGCAATGAGCTGATAGCGGATACGATCCAGTGCATCCTGATCAAAACGCGGCTGATTAACCGCCAATTTCAACAGATCAAAGGCTGCGTCTTTGTTTTCGCTCAGCATTTTCATGCCGCCGACAATTCTGTCCTGCGAAGCAAAGAAGCTCATTTCCGCGCCAAGATTATCCATATTCTCCTGAAAAC
>JAEWHQ010000033.1 GCA_023387715.1 Pseudomonadota bacterium
GTTCCGAAAGGAGTGTCGGTTCGATTCCGACCACCCGCACCATTTCGCCTTCAAAGTAAATTACCTTAAGTTTTAAACGCGCTGTTTTGTGTCGTGCTTTGTGCTGTCTGCAAATTTTTATCAGTAAGTCCGCGATATGAAAAAGGCGGCCTGTTGAGCCGCCTTTCAAGATATTTAGTCTGCTTTGCCAGCTGTTGTTTCCAGCCCGCGATTGGCGCGCCAGACAGGATCCGGACGTGACCACAGAGCAGGATTTTTAATCGCATCAGCCAGTGCTTTTGCCTGCACGCTCAGGAAGCGTTCGCCTTTTTCAGCGCTTGCCAGACGCGGGTCACCCCATGTGCCGGTGATCGGCGCACGTTCCGAGAAAGAATAAAAGCGCGAGAAACCGTCCGGCGCATGCACCGGCTCCGGTGCCTGCTGCATGGCTTCATCCAGCTTGTCAGCCTTCACGCAATCACCGGCAATCGCCATCATCACAGATGTTTCACCTTCACAGGCATGTTTTGGTGCTGTGTCGGATTCAAAAATGGCAGCGGTTTCTTGCGGTGCCAGAAACCACGGCGTGGTGGCAACAATCGGCAGATCATAAGTAACTGCCAATTCGCGCACTGCCACGGCCAGCGGATCGACATTGCCGCCATGACCGTTCACAATCAGGAGCCTCGCAAAACCCAAAGCTTTCAGTGATTTGACGATACCGCGCAACATGGCTTCATAAGCCTGATAATCAACGGTGATGGTGCCGCCAAAGGGCAGGTGATGTTCGCTCATACCAAGCCAGAGACCGGGCAATACTGCCACCGGCACATCTTCTGCCACCAGCTTGGCGGCACGGATAGAGGCAGCGCTGGCACTGGCTGTATCGGTAATCACCGGCAGGTGGGGCCCGTGCTGTTCCAGCGAGCCCACCGGCAGAATAGCCAGCGCATTGCCGCGCTCGGCGATGCTGCGCAGATCAGGGGCGGTCATACGCGCCCATTCAACTTCAATCGACATGTTTATGTTTCCCATGTTTAGGCGATTGTTGGCCAAGGTTTTTGTGACGGGCGCATATCTTCATAGGCTTTCGCCATGCGAAGTACGCCCAGATCATCAAAGCGCTGTCCGAAAATTTGCAAACCGATTGGCAGGCCATCAGTGGTGTAGCCACAATTGACCGAAATCGCCGGCTGCTCCGACATGTTCATCGCCACTGTGAAAGCAATATGTTCGAACGGCTTTTGCGGATCATTAACAGGGGACGCCCAATGTGCCGGATAGGTTGGCATCGGCGCGGTTGGCGAGATGATGAAATCAAAGTGCTCCGAAGCTTTCAGACAGGCGTGACGCATCGCATCCATCTGCGCAAAGCCGGTATAGACATCCATACCATCCAGATTTTTGGCGGTTTCTGTCCATGCGAAAATATAGGGCAGGATTTTTTCCTGATTTTTGCGGCTCATTTTGGAAACATCATTCCATGAGCGTGCGCGCCAGAAACGATCAAGACCATCAATCATGGTGCGATTGAGAAACGGCTCAACCGGTTCGACAATGGCACCTGCATCAGCAAAAAGTTTGGCTGCCGCTTCAACAGCTGCTTTAACCTGCGGCTGTACCGGCTCACCAAAGCCTGCATCCAGCCAAAGACCGATTTTTTTGGCCCTAAGATCGATGTTCAGATCCATCCAAGGCAAATCCTGATAAGGAAGGCTCATACCGTCACGACGATCAGGCAAAGATAGCACAGACATATAAAGCGCATTGTCAGCCACGGTGCGGGTCATTGGCCCTGCAACACGGCCTAAGAAAGCCGGATCAATCGGGATACGGCCAAAAGACGGCTTCAAACCAACCACACCGCACCAGCCGGCAGGAAGGCGGATGGAGCCGCCAATATCTGTGCCAATATGCAATGGGCCATAACCGGCAGCAGCAGCAGAACCGGCACCGGCACTGGAACCGCCCGGATTGGTATCAAGATTCCACGGGTTGCGGGCGAGTTCATGGAAGCTGGAAAGACCGGAAGACAACATGCCTAAATCCGGCATGGTGGTTTTACCCAAAATAACACCACCGGCTTCGCGGGTGCGGGCAGCAGCAGGTGCATCTTTGGCGGCTGGTGTCATATCAGAAGCAGCACAACCAAGCGGCACGGCGGTGCCTTTGGTGGCGATGTTTTCTTTGATTGTCAGCGGTACACCGTCAATGGCACCGGCAGGCGCACCTTGCATCCAGCGGGCTTCAGATTGTTTGGCCGCTTCACGCGCAGCTGACGGGTCAAATGCCCACATCGCATGCAAAGACGGCTCATAAGCCTCAATACGGGTGATAACCGCTTCTGTAACATCGACAGGAGAAAGGTCTTTGGATTTATAGGCCGTAACAAGTTCAACAGCGGACAGATCAGCAAGATTTGTCATGGTTTCTCCTCAAAAACATGGATGTAAATGTCAGGCAAGATGGCAGCGGGCATACCAGCCTTGCTGGATTGATTTTTGTGTCGGGGCTTGTTGCAGGCAGATCGCCTGAGCCATCGGGCAGGCTGGTGCATAAGCGCATCCCTGACCGGTGGATTCCGTGTGGACAGCAACCACATGCTCACCTGCTGGTTTCGATCTTTTGCGCCTTCCTGAAAATGGTTTCGGCACCGCATTAACAAGTGCTTGCGTATAAGGATGGCGCGGATTGTCAAAGACCGTATTGGTCGGGCCTTCTTCGACGATACGCCCCAGATGCATCACCGCGACGCGGTCGGTAATCACCCGCACAACGCCCAGATCATGGCTTATGAAGAGATAAGACAGACCAAATTTGTCTTGCAAATCCATCATCAGATTGAGCACTTGCGCCTGAATGGAAACGTCGAGCGCGGAAACCGGCTCATCGGCTACGATCAGGGCAGGGCGGGTAATGAGCGCACGCGCAATCGCGATACGCTGGCGCTGACCACCGGAAAACTCATGCGGATATTTGTCCGCTGATGCAGGAGGCAGACCAACGGCTTCCAGAACCTCTTGCACACGCGCTTTGCGCTCAGCCGCCGAGATATTGCCTTCCAGCGAATTGATCGGTTCTGAAATAATACGCTGTACGGTGTGGCGCGGATCAAGCGAACCATAAGGATCTTGGAAGATCGCCTGAAACTGTTTGCGTGCTTGGCGCATGGCAGTGCGGTCAAGCGCATAAATATCCTGATCCTGAATGATCACCTGACCTGATTGTGGTGGTTCCAGCCCCATTACAGCACGGGCAAGGGTAGATTTACCGGAGCCGCTTTCACCGACGATGCCTAAGCTTTCGCGCTCATTGAGCTCAACGCTGACACCGTGCAAAACGCGCAAATGTTTGGGGGCTGAAAAGATCGAATGGCGTGGCATCGGATATTCGCGCACGACATCTTTGACCTGAAGCAGTGGTTTACTCATGCCACGACCTCATCTTTACGTGGGAAAAAACATGCAACTTTATGAGCAACAGAAGCTGTTGCGTCATCGGAGCCGTTGAAAGCAAGCAAAGGCGGGAGGATTTCGCGGCATTTTGCTTCAACAAATGAGCAGCGATCGGCGAATGTGCAGTTTTGTTTGCGGTGTAATGGATCAGGCACGACACCGGGAATGGCGGCCAGACGCTGACGACTGCGTGTGCCATCCGGTGCAGCCAAAGCTGCCCCGTGTGGCGAGGCGGCAAAAAGACCGCGCGCATAAGGATGCGCCATGCGCCTGAACACTTCTTGCGTGTCACCGGTTTCAACAATGCGTCCGGCATACATCACGG
>JAEWHQ010000375.1 GCA_023387715.1 Pseudomonadota bacterium
GATTGATATTCACCACCACCAGTCCGGCGCGTAAAATAGCGGCAATGCTGAGCGGATATTGGAGAATATTCGGCATCATCACGGCAACACGGTCGCCTTTAACCAGCCCTTTGGCGCTGAACCATGCGGCCAGCCAGCCCGATTGCTCATGCAGTGCACGGTAGGTCAGGGATTTATCCATGCAGGTGAAGGCCGGTTTGTCGCCAAAGCGTTTACAGGCATCGGCGATCATAGCAGGAATAGAGTTGAACGCGGGAGAAGGGATATTCTCCGGCACTTCAGGTGCATAGGATTTCAGCCAGATTTTATTTATTGCGCCCTGATTGGTGTTTTCAGGCGCTTCTTCAAGCACATTATTGGCCGTCATATAGTGTTTGGCTCCGCCGGTAGCGGCCAGTCCTTATGCCATGGTAAAATGAATTACGCTGGCTCCTCCTTAAGGGCTGACCGTTATGGTCTGTCATTCAGTAGCGCAGACTTACACCGGCAAAAGCCTTAATCAAGTAAATTGTCAGCCAGTTCTCAGTTAAATAAATTTAAACTGGCTTGCGAAATTGCCCAGATAAGAATGCCAGCGGGTGCAACAAGGCTGCACAGCATAATTCCTAAAAAGACAGTGGCTGGATGAATGTTTTGTGTTTTTTGTGGTGAACTGGCGGTGCGGCTATGTGAGCGAACGGTTTGGAATGTGCGGTGGCCGCTCATTCTGCCCATTTCCATCTGGCCTTTGCGTTCTATCCAGCGTCCATGTGTGATGTCTGCCATTTTTATTCTCCTCGTTCCCATTGTTATTATGCGCCGAGTTTTAAATTCTGCAAGAATAAAAATAACAATACTTATTGTGTTTTGTTTTACTTTTGATATTACAGCGTTGATATAAGTATTAATTTTATAAATACAGTAAGTATTGAAATAATAGTAATTTCCGAATTTACATATATTTCTGAAATAAATGCAGCTACCTCGCCGCTGAAATCCTCGTATAATCCCGCATTTCCAAGGTTTTTTGATCGCAGGTGAGTGTCTTAGATGTGCATCATTGGCCGTGCATCCAGCGCAGCGTCTGTGCAATCTCTGCCGCAGTCACCATGGCGGGTGGATGAATATATATGTGCGGCTGGTTTGTTTATGTCGGGCAAAAATGCATGGGCGGGCAGCGCTTAACGGCTGAAGTATCAGGTTCTTCAGCTCAAATTACAAAAAAACAGCCTGTTTTCTGATGGTTCTAGCCGTTTTATGCATATCACTTGCCTCTTTTGCATATCAGCTATGCATGATTGTTCGTTGATCTAAACGATTTAGATCGGTATGTATGCGTCATCGGACTTACTCCTCCTCCCAAAGTCCGATACCGGAACGCGGCACTCCTCCTCCCAGCCGTGTTCAAAGATTGGGCCGCGCATCCTCCTCCCGCGCGGCCTTTTTTTTGCTCATTTTTTGAGCCCCCATTGCTTTCCCTCACTTGTTGTCTTTACCTGATGGACATTCTGTTCAGTCCGGCTCCTCTTTGGCTTTGGCAAAAAAATGCCTATATCTGCGCCAGATGAACAATAACAATAATGAAAAGGCGAAAAACCATGAGCAATGGCATCCATCACGTCACACTGATTACCGGCAAGGTTCAGCCGAATGTGGACTTTTATGCAGGCTTTCTGGGACTTCGTCTGGTCAAGCAGACCGCTGGCTATGAAGATACCGAACAGCTGCATTTGTTTTACGGCGACCAGCACGGCAATCCCGGTTCACTGGTCACATTTCTGGTTTGGGAAGATGGTGTGCGCGGGCGTGCCGGTCACGGCCAGATCAGCGAAATTGCGCTGGCGATTGACCATAGTGCAATCGGCTTCTGGCTGGAGCGGGGCTTGCGTCACCGCATTGCCATTGAAGGGCCAAAGGTGGAAATGGGTGAAACTGTTTTGCGCCTTAAAGATCCTGATGGTGTGATCGTCAAGCTGGTGGCATCGAAACTGAAATCCCCTGATGCTGCCGTTGCTACCGATATTCCGGCCTATGCTGCGGTGCAGCGCTTGCAGGGTGTTACGATACTTTCTGAGGTGCCGGAGCAGACGCAGGCTTTTCTGGTCAAGCATTTTGGCTTGCAGCCGGATTTGCAGGAAGGAACGATTAGTCGTCTTATCTCGCAAAGCGGTGATTATCTGGATGTGCGCGATGCAACCGGTTTTTGGGAGGCAATGCAGGGCACCGGAACGGTGGATCATGTGGCGCTTCGTGCCAATAATGTCGGCGAGATTGAAGCAATTTCGGCTGAGTTCACCAAGCTTAATGCGGTGGAAACAACGGTGCATGACCGTAAATATTTCCATTCGCTTTATGTGCGTGAGCCGGGCGGCAGCTTGATCGAGTTTGCAACGGATGCACCTGGCATGACTGTGGATGAAGATCTGGCCGATCTTGGCAAGACTTTGTTTGTGCCACCTGCATCGGAGGGTGATCTTGGCGATATCAGCTTGCGCTTGCCGCAATTTGCCTTGCCGGGTGAAGAGCGGGTTATTTACCGTGAACTGCCTTTCATCCACCGCATTTACCAGCCGGAAAATCCGGACGGTACATTTATGGTGCTTTTGCATGGCACTGGCGGCAATGAAAATGATCTGATGCCACTGGCGCATAAGATTGCACCGAACGCGACCCTGATTGGTGTGCGGGGACGGGCAACCGAAGAGGGTGTGCATCGCTGGTTCAAACGCATTACGATGAGCCGTTTTGATCAGGCGGATATTGCCTTTGAAGGAGAAGCTTTCGCGGCTTTTGTCGAAGGTATTGTGGCGTCTTATCAGGTGGATTTAAGCAAGACGGTATTTTTGGGTTATTCCAACGGTGCCAATCTGCTGGGCGCCATTTTGCGTTTGCATCCGCATTTGCTGCAAAAGGTGATCCTGTTACGGGGTGGTGAGGTGCTGGAAAATGCGCCAACGCCGGATTTATCAGATGTTTCCGTGCTGATGGTTAACGGGGAAGATGATATTTACGGCGGTTTTGCCAAGCCACTGGTGCAGGCGCTGGAGAAAGCTGGCGCAAAGTTGGAAGCAAATATGTTGAAAACCGGCCATAATCTGGTGGAAGACGACATTGCCCGCAGCCAGCAATGGCTTGCGTTAGCATAAAAATTAAAGCCGCCTTGTATTTTTGTACAGGGCGGCTTTTTAAAAGCGGTCACTGTCTTTGGTAAAGGTCAGTGCAAATTGGCATCAATCATGAGCTAAAGTGTTAAGAATATATTAAATCAGGGGAAAAAGAGCCGGATAATACTAATCGGGCACTGGACTCTGACGCAGTGATCACAGAAACTGCGCCCGTCTTCAAGAAGTTGTACGGGGTTTTTCTTGCTCAATTCATTCAGGCAGATAGTGTGCATTCTTGCTTTCGGCTTGGTGCTGAGCAGTTGCGCAAGCCGTCCGGAAGGTGTGCTGGTACCGGTTCCGGTCAATGAGCCAAGTGTTTCCAAAGTGGATTTGCTGGTAGCGACCACCCGTATGCCGACTTATGACCCTCGGACGCTGTTCTCAGGTGAACGCGGCAGTAGTTTGATTGTCACCGATATTGGTATTTCCATTCCGCCGGACAAAAATCGTACTGTCGGGCAAGTGCAATGGCCTAAAAAACTGCCTGCTAATCCGTTGAAGGATTTTACCACTTATCGCGTCACCGGTCTTGACCAGAAAGTGGGTGAGAAAAAGTGGCTGGATGAGCATGTGCCTGCCAATGGTAGTGTGATGATTTTCGTCCACGGCTTCAACAATACATTTGAAGATTCAGTTTATCGCTTTGCCCAGATTGTGCATGACTCGGAAGCTAAAGTAGCGCCGATCATTTTCACATGGCCCTCGCGTGCCAGCATTTTCGATTATAATTA
>JAEWHQ010000031.1 GCA_023387715.1 Pseudomonadota bacterium
GACGGCACCGGAACAACAGGTACACGGTGCGGTCAGCGCACAGAATATGACAATTGAACTAACCTTTGAACGGCGTGAAAAACAAACGCCACAAGAGCTCTTCACGCTTTGGCAGAATGAGGCAAAAACTGCTGAACCGGCACGACGTGCCTTACTTCACTATTGGTGCGATTGGGCAAAGTGCAAAGCCCTTGAACCATTAAAGCCGCTTAATGCACGAATTAGCTTTTTGAACTGGGCTGGAATTGGCATTGCTGCTTTACCCGGTGAAATTTTTGCCCAGAGCGGCCTTAACATACGCCAAGCCTTGCAAACTTACGAGTTTTTGCTGATTGCCGGATTTTCCGATGATAATCCGGGATATATTCCACCGGAGGATGAATATATCCATGGCGGTTATGAAGTGGATGAAGCTCATCGCTATTATGGACAAAGCGCAACTTTTGCCCCCGGATGTGCCGAATTGCTCACAAACGGCATCATCCATCTCGCACAAAAAACAACGAAAGAATAACAAAATAAACAACCAAAATAGTGCAGATCTGCTTTGTTAACTTGACACGCAACCGGTTGCATGAGAAATTTTACATTAAAATGAGGGAGGAATTTATGACAATAATTAATAAAATCTGGTCAAAACAGTTTGTCACTCAGACAACAGCCAACAAAAAAACCATCTTTAGCGCTGTGCTCAGCGCAGGACTTCTCGCTGGTCTTTCTGGCGTTTCTGCCGAAACATTGACTGTATGGAGCGGCTATCCGGAAATGGCGCCTTTCTATCAGCATGTTGCTGAAGGCATGAAAGAAAAATTTCCTGATTTGCAGATCAAAGTAGAAGCGATTGCACTGCGCGAGCATGAAAAACGCGTCGCTCTTGGTTTGTCATCGGGCACATCCGACACAACGGTTATTGAACTTTCCGGCTCCACCGCCAGCCGTTATATTGAAAACGAACTGCTGCCGGCAGCGCCCGATGAAGTTGCATCTTTTGTGAAAGATCCGGCCAATTTTGGCTCATTCTTCAGCCAAACCGCCAGCATGGATGGCACGGTTTACGGCGTGCCATTGTTCCGCGGTCAGGGTTCACTTTTCTATAATACCGAAATGTTTGCGGCAGCCGGTCTTGATGGTGCGCCAAAGACCATGGAGGAATATTCCGAGTTCGCTGAAAAGCTCACCAAGCGTGACGCTTCCGGCAAGCCAACCGTTTCCGGCTGGAGCCTGCGTCTCACCGGTGGCGGTCAGGGTATTGCCGAGAAATTCTGGATCAATCTGTTCCAGTTTGGCGGCAACGTCGTCAAGCAAACCGATGATGGTAAATGGGTTACTGATTTTGCCAATGAAGCTGGCCGTAAGGCGCTCAAGCAATATCTGGAAAATGTTTACACGCTAAAAACTGTTACACCGGAAATGCCTGCTGATGCGGAAGCATTTGAGCGTGGTGAAACAGCCATGTTCATCCGTGAGTCATGGGTGATCAGTGACATTGCATCCAAGGCACCTGATCTGAAATATGCCACTGCCCCGCTGCCGCGAGGCTCCATCGGCCTGCCAAACAATCTTTATGTTGCGGGTGAAGGCGACAAGGTCAATATTGGCTGGGAATTCGCCAAAGCTGCCAATACCTCGGAAAATCTTGTCTGGATGCTCAAAAATGTTGGCTGGCTGCCAAACCGTTCCGGCGTTGATTATTCATCGGTCACCAACAGCCAACCGGCTTTCGCAGCTTTTGTTGATTATCCTGAAGGCTATGAATTCTTCACTTTGCCATCCATTGGTCCGGTTGAAGAAATTCTCACCCGCTTTGCAGCACAGCTGACCAATGCTTTTGGCAATGCCAATCTGGTCAATGATGATGCAGCGATTGATGCTTTCTTGAAAACTGCCAGCGAAGAGATTGAGAAAATTCTCGATCGTGAAGACCTGCTCGGCAAATAAGTATTTCAACATCAGTCTTTCTGGTCGGGCAGCATTGCCCGACCCGTTTTTCCAATACCACTTTTCCAAGGTCTGTTTTTTAAGCCCCATTTTCTAAGGGAAGAGCCATGCTGACCCGTAAACGATGGATTTTTGCAATCCTGGCAATCCTCCCGACGCTTGCCATTTTTTCATGGATGCGGATTTATCCCATCGTCGACACATTGCGGCTCAGCCTGCATAAATGGGATCTTCTATCGAAGAAAAAACCCTTCATCGGCCTTGATAATTTTCGCGAATTAATGAGCGATCAGCTCTTTCTGGATGCGCTGGTAAATACCAGTATCATCGCTTTCGGTGTGTTGATTATCACCATTCCAACCGCAATGGTAATTGCCGGCCTGATCCATCATCGCAGCACATCGCGCTTTTCGGCCTTTTTCGAAACCGCAATTTTCATTCCCTATATTGTCTCGCTCGTCCCCGCGGCGATGGCATGGAAATGGATATTTGATGCGCGTCTTGGCCCTTTAAACGCTTTTTTGTCCATCTTCGGCATTAGTCCGCAGCCATGGCTTTTTGATCCGGTTTTATCGGTTATTTGCATGATTGTTCTATGCTCTTGGCAGGCACTTGGTTATGCGGTTTTAATCTATCTGGTTGGCTTTAAAAGCCTTCCCGTTTCGCTTTATGAAGCAGCCAAGCTTGATGGCGCCACAGCGCGGCAATCTTTCTGGCACTTGTCTGTGCCAATGCTCAAGCCGATTACCCTTTACGTGTCCGTGGTGACGCTTGTCTCCGGCTTTAACG